>CAZMRN010000180.1:728-5219 GCA_964568575.1 uncultured Caulobacteraceae bacterium | reverse complement strand
GGGGCTCGGTTTCGCCGCCGCCGTCTCGATGCAGCAGGCGCGGCTGATCGCCGTGGCGCCGGGCCTTGCGAGCGCGTCGGTCGCGCTCAACACCAGCGTGCTCTATCTTGGCCAGGCCGTCGGTGCGGCGATTGGCGCGGCCTTCATCGACGCGCGCGCGCCGGATGCCTTGGGCCTCGCGGGTTGCGCCTTCATGCTTGCGGCGCTGGCGGCGTCCGCCTGGACGGCGCGCGCGCTACGCGCCTGATCAGAACGCCGCGCGGATCGCGGCGGCGGTCGCTTGCAGGTCGTCCATGTCGGCTTTGGGCGCCTGGCCGTGGCCTTTCAGCGCGACGCCCTCCCAGCGCGGAATGATATGGAAATGCAGATGGAACACGGTTTGTCCCGCGGGCGCGCCGTTGAATTGCGTGACGATCACGCCGTCCGGCGACAGCGCGCGCGTCACCGCCTGCGCCACGCGCTGAACGCGGGTCATGTACGATCCCACACGCTCCGCCGGCAGTTCGAGAAAATTGCGCGCGTTGACGCCTTTCGGGATCACCAGGGTGTGGCCGCGCGATTGGGGAAAGATGTCGAGAAACGCGAGCGCTTCGGCGTCGTCATGGACGACGATCGCCGGCGCCTCGCCGCGCAGGATTTTGGCGAAGATGTTGTCGGGGTCATAGGAACCGTGCAGGCTCATCGGCGCATCTCCAGGCGCGGGAAGGTGTAGCGGGCGGGCGCCGCTGCGCCAAGCGTCGCCTACGCGAAGCGCATTTTCGGAGAGCGTCTGTATCGCGCGGGAGCACGGGCGGTTCCGGCGTCCTCCCCCGCGAGAGGGAGGTGGATCGCCGCGCACCGGCGAGACGTAGGGGGCGGCCGCGCGACGTCGCGCGCCGCGTCACTCACCCTTCTTGAACGGCGTGTGCTCGCCCAGGATCTCCACTTCCTCCGCGATCGCCGGCGCTTCGCTGTCGAGATAGCGGCGCACCGCTTCGCGCAAGCCGGGATGAGCGATGGCGTGGGCGGAATAGATCGTTTCCGGCGCGTAGCCGCGCGCAAGCTTGTGTTCGCCCTGCGCGCCCGCTTCGACGCGCTTGAGCCCGCGCGCGATCGCGAAATCGATAGCCTGATGATAGCACAATTCGAAGTGCAGAAAGTCGACGTGCTCGACGCAGCCCCAATAGCGGCCGAACAAGGTTTCGCCGCCGATGAAATTCAGCGCGGAGGCGATCGGCTTGCCGTCGCGCTCGGCGATGATCAGCAGCACGCGCTCGGCCATGCGCGCGCCGATCAGGCGGAAGGCTTCGCGGTTGAGATAGGGCGAGCCCCATTTGCGCTCGCCGGTGTCGAGATAGCAGCGATAGAAGAAATCCCAATGCGCCTCGGTGATCGCGTCGCCGGTGAGTTGGCGGATGACGAGGCCCGCCTGCGCGCGCTGGCGCTCCTTGCGCAAATTTTTGCGCTTCTGCGACGAGAGCGCGGCGAGAAAATCCTCGTAGGTTGCGTAGCCCGCATTGGTCCAGTGAAACTGCACGCCCGTGCGCCCGAGCATGCCGAGATCGACGAGACGGCGCCATTGGCCCGCCTCGGGAAACGTCACGTGCAGCGACGAGGCGCGCGTTTCTCCCATCAGCGTCAGCGCGGCGCTCACCAGCGCGGCTTCCGTTTCATGATCCTGCGCGAGAACGCGTCGGCCGGTCGCCGGCGTGAAGGGCACGGCGCATTGCAGCTTGGGATAATAGCGCCCGCCCGCGCGCATCATCGCATCGGCCCACGCGTGGTCGAACACGTACTCGCCGTACGAATGGCCTTTGAGGTAGAGCGGCATCGCGCCGACGATGGCGCCGCCGCTGCGGGCGATCAGATGCGTCGGCGCCCAGCCGCTGGGCGCGCTCACCGCGCCGGATCGCTCCAGCGCTTCGAGAAAATCCCACGAAACGAACGGGTCGTAGGGCGCGTCTGGCGGATTGGCGACGGCGTCCCATGCGGCGCGATCGACCGCGGCGAGGCCGTCGACGGCAGCGATGTGCAGGGCCGCGCCGCCGTCCATGCTCAGGCGATCTCGATCACCGCGTCGACCTCGACGGCGAAGCCCATCGGCAGATTGGCGACGCCCACCGCTGAGCGCGCGTGGCGGCCCGCGTCGCCGAACACCGCCGCCATCAATTCCGAGCACCCGTTCACGACCTGCGGGATCGGATCGAAATCGGGCGCGACATTGACGAAGCCGCCGAGCTTCACCACGCGGCGCACGCGGTCGAGATCGCCGCCGCACGCCGCCTTCATTTGCGCCAGCAAATTGAGCCCGCACAGCCGCGCCGCCGCCTGGCCTTGCTCGAGCGACAGATCGGCGCCGAGCTTGCCTTTGACGCCCCCGCCGGCGTCCACCGACACTTGTCCCGAAATGTGCACGAGCGCGCCGGCCTGCACGAACGGCACATAGGCCGCGACGGGCGCCGGCGGCGTCGGCAGGACGACGCCGAGCTCTGACAAACGCTGTTCGATGCGGCTCATGATGGGGCTCCGGCTGCGCCGACGATGTGGCGCAACTGGCGCCCTGGGATCAAGGCGCAGCGTCAGCCGGCGGCGAAGACCTGCTTTCCCGCCACCCACGTCATGTGCGTTTCGCCCTGCAAAAGCCGGCCGTCGAACGGCGTGTTGCGCGTTTTCGAGCGCAGCTTCTCGGCTTCGATGCGCACCGGCTTGTCGAGATCGACGAGAATGAGATCGGCCGGCGCGCCCGGCGCCAGCCTTCCCTGCTTCAGGCCGAGCAGTTGCGCGGGGCGCAGCGTCATCGCGCGCACGATGTCGATCAGGCGCGCTGCGCCGCTGTGATGCAGCGTCAGCGCGCCGGGCAACAGCGTCTCCAAGGCGGCGGCGCCGAAGGCGGCCTCGTCGAAGGGCAGGCGCTTGTCTTCTGCGGGGCGCGGATCGTGGCCGGAGACGATGACGTCGATAAGCCCGCTCGCGACCGCTTCGCCAAGCGCGCGGCGGTCTTCTTCGCGGCGCAGCGGCGGGGCGAGCTTGGCGAAAGTGCGATAGCCGCCTTCGCCCTCCATCACCGCATGCTCGTTGAGCGCAAGGTGATGCACGCTGACGCTCGCGGCCGCATCGACCCCGCGCGCTTTCGCCCGCGCAAGGCTTTCCAGCGTCCCCGCTGCGGAGATCATGTCGAGCAACAGCCGCGCGCCGGTAAGTTCGGCGAGCGCGAGGTCGCGCTCGGCCATGATCGTTTCCGCGGCTGCGGGATTGCCGGGCAGTCCGAGCCGCGCGGCCAATTCGCCCTCATGCATGACGGCGTTGCGCGCAAGGAAAGGATCTTCCGGGCGATGCGCCACAAGCGCGCCGAAGGCGGTCGAATAGGCGAGCGCGCGCCGCATCACGCGGCTGTCGACGATGGCTGCGTCGCCATTGCTGAACATCGCCGCGCCGGCCTCGCACAACAGGCCGATCTCGCTCATCAACTCGCCCTTCAGGCCCTTGGTGAGCGCGGCGGCCGGCAGGATGCGCGCCGGGGAGCGGTCCTGCGCGCGGCGCAGCACGTAATCGACGAGGCTGGAATCGTCGATCACGGGATCGGCGTTGGGCTGCATCACCATGGTGGTGATCCCGCCCGCGACCGCGGCGCGCCCGGCGCTGCGAAACGTCTCTTTGTGCTCCGCGCCCGGTTCGCCGATGACCACGCGCATATCGATCAGGCCGGGCATCAATGTCAGGCCTTCGGCGTAGATCACGCTGGCTTCGGCCTCGATGCGCGGCGCGCGATCGAGGATCAGCCCGTCGCCGTCGAACAGAAGGTCGCCCTTGCCGTCGAAGCCGCTTGCCGGATCGACGATCCGCGCGCCGGTGATGAGCGTGCGCGTCATGCCGGCGGCGTCCCTATTTCTTGGGCCGCGCGGCGAGCGAGAAAGAGGTCGTGAAGGCGAACGCGACGATCGCCGGCACCCACCAGGGCAGCGTGCCGATCCCCGGCGTGTTGACGGCGCGCGCGATGGTGTCGTCCACGCACCACCACAACAGGAACATCCACATGCGCGGGCCTCCTCACGGCTTCGCCCCATGCTCGGCGAGCGCTTCGAGCACGGCCATGCGCATCGCCACGCCCATGCGCACTTGTTGCTCGATCAAGGAAACATCGGCGTCGTCGGCGACGCGGCTGTCGATCTCCAGGCCGCGATTCATCGGTCCCGGATGCATCACCAGCGCGCCGGGCTTCGCCAGTTTCAGTTTCTCTTCATCGAGGCCGTAGAACCAATGGAACTCCCGCGCTGACGGGAAATAGCCGCCCTGCATGCGCTCAAGCTGCAGGCGCAGCATCATCACCACGTCGGCGCCGGCCAATCCTTCGCGCATATTGGAATAAACCGCAGCGCCCCAGCGCGCCGCATCGGCCGGCATCAAGGTCGGCGGCCCGATCAGCCGCACATGCGCGCCCAGCATGGTCAGCAATTGTGCGTTCGAGCGGGCGACGCGCGAATGCAGGATGTCGCCGCAGATCGCCACTTCGAG
>CAZMRN010000180.1:0-685 GCA_964568575.1 uncultured Caulobacteraceae bacterium | reverse complement strand
TGGGTGGGATGTTCGTGCTGGCCGTCGCCGGCGTTGATCACCGAGCAATCGACCTTCCGCGCCAGCAATTGCGCAGCGCCCGACGAGGGGTGGCGCACGACGAGCAGGTCGGGCGCCATGGCGTTCAAGGTGGCTGCGGTGTCGATCAGGGTTTCGCCCTTCGACACCGCCGAGGTGCGCACGCTCATGTTCACCACGTCGGCGCCCATGCGCTTGCCGGCGAGTTCGAACGAGGATTGCGTGCGCGTCGAGGCTTCGAAGAACAGATTGATCAGCGTGCGGCCGCGCAAGGTGTCGAGCTTCTTGGCGCGCTGCTCCAGAAACGGCACGAACGCCGCCGCGCGCGCCAGAAGATTTTCCGCATCGCTGCGCGACAAATCGGCGATGGCCAACAGATGGCGATGAGCGAAGCGCGGCTTTTCGGGTGCGGTGTCGGGCGCCGGCGTCATCACGCGCTCATTAACGCCTGAGTCGGAAAAGCGGCAAGCGCGCGGCGGCAGGGCCGCTGCGTGACGAATGTCACCGCACAAAAGCCCGCGACTCGGATTTTGTACTTGAAACGTTCCAATTATGGAGCGAAGAACGTTAACGAAAGGTGTCTGCGATGGCCCGCATGCGTGAAGAGCAAGCCCTGAAGCCCGTCGGCCTAGCGCTGGCGGCGGTCATGGCCGGCCTGGCCGGGCAG
>CAZMRN010000179.1:943-5220 GCA_964568575.1 uncultured Caulobacteraceae bacterium | reverse complement strand
GCTGCAGCGGCCGGCGCGCCGCTCTGCGCCGAGGCCGGCGCTGCGCCCCACCCGGTCGCAAGCGCCATCGCCGCCGCCCCATAAACCCATCCCCGCATCCGCACGCCCCTTCTTGCAAACTATTCGCAACAAGAACTGCATATGCTTCTGCGAGTCAATCGCAAAACAGAATTGCTGAACGCCGCCGCAGGGGCGCTGCGGCGGCGTTCGCGGATGGCGTCTAGGCCGTGGCGCGGGCGGCTTTACTCCGCCGGCGTTTGCGTCGGGACCGGGTGGCTGATCTTGGAGTTGCGGTAGCCGAACAGCGCATAGACCAGCACGCCGATAACCACGTAGCAGAGCAAAAGGATGCTCGGCAGCGGCTCGACCGGCACGCGCCCATCCTGCCCCGGCGCCAGGCCGAAGATCGACGACCAATAATCCACGCCGGTGACCTGCGAGGCGAGGCCCAGAAGGATCGGCCCCATCATGAACACCACGCAGGCAATGACGCCGAGGATCGGCGTGATCGGATAGAACGGCACGCGGAACGGCCGCGCGATATCGGGGTGCGCCTGGCGCATATAGATCACGGTGATGCACACCATCGCAAAGGCGAGCGCGGTGCCGAGGCTGACGAGATCGCCCAGGAGCCCGAGCGGCAACGTCGCCGCCGCAACCGCGATCAGCGAACCGAGCAGCAGCGTCCCGGCCGCCGGCGTGCGGAAGCGCGGGTCGATGCGGCCGAAGATCGGCGGCACGAGTCCGTCCTTCGACATCTGATAGAACACGCGCGTTTGCGCATAGATCAGCACCAGCATCACCGAGGACAGGCCTGCGAAGGCGCCGATCTTGATCAGGAACGAGAAGATGTTGAGCGTGCCGCTGTCGCTGAACGGCCAGGGCACAATCGCCCAGGACGGATTCATTCGATCGATCGCGACCGCGATCGGCGCGCCGCCGGCGAGTTCGCGGAACGGCACGACGCCGGTCATCACGGCGGCCACAGCCATATAGATCAAAGTGCACGCCACCAGCGAGCCGAGGATGCCGATGGGAATGTCGCGCTGCGGATTGCGCGCCTCGCCCGCCGCGGTCGACACCGCCTCGAAGCCGACATAGGCGAAAAACACGATCGACGCGGCGCGCAACACGCCCTGGGCGCCGTAATGCGCCCCGCCCTCGTTCGGCGGAATGAAGGGATCCCAGAACGCGGTGTTCACATAGGCGATGCCGACCAGAATGAAGGCGAGCAGCACGGTGACCTTGATGGTCACGATGATGTTGTTGGCCTGCGCGCTTTCATGCACGCCGAGCGCGAGCAGGCTCGTCACCGCCATGATGCCGAGCGCGCCGACGAGGTTCACATGACCCGTGGCCACCATGGCGCCGTCGCGATATTGCAGCGTCGATTGCGATAGCGCCTCGGGGATCACCAGCCCGAAATCGCCGAGCATCGAGACGACATAGCCTGTCCACCCCGACGCGACGGTCGAGGCCGCGAGGCCGTACTCCAACAGCAAGAGCCATCCCATCGCCCAGGCGAACACCTCGCCCAGCGTGACGTAGGAATAGGTGTAGGCCGAGCCCGAGACCGGCATGGTCGAGGCCAGTTCGGCGTAGCACAGCGCCGCGAACCCGCAGGCGACGCCCGCGATCACGAAGGACAGCATCACCGCAGGGCCGGCGTAATTCGCCGCCGCATTGCCGGTCATGACGAAGATGCCGGCGCCGATGATGCCCCCGATGCCGAGACTGACGAGATTGAGCGGGCCCAGCGTGCGCTTCAACTCCCCCTGGTTGAACTCCGCCTGCACATGCGCGACCGATTTTTTCGCGAACAACTGGCCTTGCGCCATAAAGCGACCCCCTCCGCGCGGCCCGGCCGCGTGTTCTGGACCGGAACCCTAGGCGCCGCCGCCGCCCGCCGCAAGCCGGCTCACCCGCCCGCGGCGGCGGCCTTCCGCAACTGCCGCATCTGACGCAATTGTTCAGGCGTGATGCCCATCGCGTCGGCCATGGGGCTGGCGGCCTCGGGATCCCAGCTGTGGCGCGGGCCGATCAATATGCCGCCGTCGACCGTCAGGCAGATTCCGGTGACGAAGCCGGCCGCGTCAGAGGCGAGATAGGCGACCGCTTCGGCGATGTCGCGCGGCTGGCCGGCGCGGCCGGCGGGCTGGATCGGGCCGAACTTGTCGGCGAGCATCGCGCCCATCTGCTTGGCGGCGGCGGCGTCGAGGCCCATGCCGGCGCCGAAGATCGAGGTGGCGATGAAGCCCGGCGCGATGGCGTTGACGCGGATCTTGTATTGCGCGAGCTCGGCCGCAGCGAGCGTGGTGAAATGCTTCACCGCCGCCTTCATCGAGGAATAGGCGATCGGGCCATAGCCGGCGTTGAACGCGGTGACCGACGAGGTGTTGACGATCGCGCCGCCGCCGCGCGCCTTCAAATGCGGAATGGCGTAGGACGCGCCGGCCGCGACGCTGCGCAGGAGCAGCGCGTGCGTGCGGTCCCATTCGGCGAAATCCATCTCCTCCAGCGTTTCCGTCGCGCCTGCGGCGCCGGCATTGTTGAACACGATGTCGAGCCCGCCGAAATGCGCAGCGCCGGCGTCGATCGCGGCCTTGATCTGCGCCACGTCGGTGACGTCGCAGCGCTGAAACAGGAGCGCATCCTTGAAGCGCTGCGCGAGCATCGCGCCCTGCTCGTCATTGATGTCGGCGGCGATGACGCGCGCGCCTTCTTCGATGAGCAATTCGACGGTCCCGAGCCCGATGCCGGACGCCGCGCCGGTGACGAAGGCGATCTTGTCTTTGAAGCGTACGGTCATGGCGTTTCCCTTATGTGTTCGTAGCACTCATCATCGCAGCGCCGTCACCCCTCACCGCGCCGCCCGCTCGCCCTTGTGTCCGCCGACGCGGGCGGCGGGAAACACGCTTTTGATCCAGGCGATCTGCGTGGCGATGCGCGCGAAGTTCGACAGGTCCTGATAATCGGCGCCGGGATCGCCGGACGAATTGACGCCGACAAGGCGCCATTCGCCGTCGAAATTCATCCACAGCGCGCCGCCGGAATCGCCGGGCGCGAGGATGCCTTCGAGCATGGAGACGGGCGCGAGATCGCCGGTGCGGTTCTTGCCCGGACCGTCGGGCTCGTCGAGATCGATCGTGAGCGTGTCGCCGTTCGCAGCGCCCCTGATGCGATCGACGACATTCTCCGCCGCCGCCGCGCGATCGCCGTGACGCGGGCCGAAGCGATAGCCGTGTCCGTACGGCGCAACGCCGCGCGTGCCGTAGCCGACGATGACGCCGACGCGCCCCAATTCGTCGCGCCCGCGATACAGGATCGGCGGATCGCCGGCGTCCTCGATCGGACCGTTCAGTTCCAGGATTGCGAAATCGAATCCGCCGGAGCCGTCGATGTCCTCGTCCCAGCCCGGATGCGTGAAGCTTCGCAGGCCCGCGCGCACCGTGCCGCCCGCGGTGCGCGCGCGATACTCGCCCGGTTTCGAGCCATCGCCAAAGACATGCGCGGCGGTGAGCACATAGGCCTTGCCGTCGGCGTTGCCGAGCCACACGCCGGAGGCCGCGCCGTACTCCGCCCCGCCATCCATCGACAGCGACACCATGGCGCGGAATTGCGGTTCCGCCGCGCGCGCTTCATGCGCGGCGAAGCCCTCGTCCCACTTTTCCTCCGCCCCGCCATTGGCGCGCCAGGCGGCTTCGGTGATGACGATCGCTTCGGCGGGCGCAGCGCACGCGAGCGCGCATGCGATCAGCGCAGGCCTCATTCAGGCACGACCACGATCTTGCCTTGCGCGTTGCGGTCCATCAGTTCGCGGATCGCCTCCGCCCCGCGCGACAGCGGATAGCGCTTCGACACGCGCGGCTTGATCTTGCCCTGCTCATAGAGCCGGAACAGATCGGCGATGTTCGCCGCATTCGCCTTCGGATCGCGCGCGACGAACGCGCCCCAGAACACGCCCACGATCTGGCAGCTTTTCAACAGCGTGAGATTGAGCGGCACTTTCGGAATGCCGGCCGGGAAGCCGATCACCAGGAAACGGCCGTCCCAATTCATCGCGCGGATCGCGGGCTCGGCGTAATCGCCGCCGACGCCGTCATACACGACGTCGACGCCGCCGCCGCCCAAACGCTTGATGTCTTCGGAAAGTTTTCTTTGCGCGTCCTTGTCGAGCGTGCGCGGATAGACGAGCCCGACATCGGCGCCGGCGGATTTGGCGAAATCCACTTTCTCCTGGCTCGACGCGGCCGCGATCACCGTCGCGCCCATCGCCT
>CAZMRN010000179.1:0-933 GCA_964568575.1 uncultured Caulobacteraceae bacterium | reverse complement strand
GCAGCAAGCCCCACGCCGCCGGCGGCGCCGAGCACGAGCAGCGTTTCGCCGGGCTTCAAAAACGCGCGATCCTTCAGCGCATAATGCGAGGTGCCGTAGGTCATCAGCAGCGACGCCGCTTCGTCGAACGGCATCGCATCGGGAATGGCGTAGACGCGGCCCGCCTCGGCGACCTTCGCCTCCTCCGCAAAGCCGCCGAAGCCGGTCGAGGCGAGCACGCGGTCGCCCGGCTTCACCCGCGTGACGCCCTCGCCGACGCTCTTGACCACGCCGGCGACCTCGCCGCCCGGCGCGAACGGGCGCGGCGGTTTGAACTGGTACATGTCCTGCACCATCAGCGCGTCGGGGAAATTCACCGCCGCCGCCTTGATCGTGATGACGATCTCGCCCGGGCCGGCGACCAGATCGGGCACCTCCTCCAGCACCAGATCCTCGGGCTGCCCCACCGCCTTGCTCAACAATGCCCGCATCGCGTCCGTCTCCTCATCTTGCGCGCGACGCTAGCGAAAGCGCCCCGCCAAGCGCAACCGCCCGCCCTCAGTCCGCTGCGCGGACAGCTCCCCCGCTTGCGGGGGAGCAAAGGCGCTCTTTCTTCCCCCGCATGCGGAGGGAGCGGCTGGCGAAGCCGGTCGATGGGGGCGGCGCAGACGCCGCGCGCGCAGCCTGCTACACAAAGATCATGACCGCCCCGCTCTGGACGATCGCGCTGCATGGCGGCGCAGGCCCTGTCCGCACCAAGGATTATGCGCGCGAGGAAGCGCACATGGCCGGCGTGCTCGAGGCCGCCGCCGCCCAGCTGGCCGAGGGCGCGCCCGCGCTGGACGTCGTCGTGGCGGCGGTCGAAGCGCTGGAGGCCTCGGGCCTGCACATCGCCGGCAAAGGCGCTGCGCCGAACGCCGACGGCGTTTGGGAGCTCGACGCCGCGCTGATGGC
>CAZMRN010000178.1:0-5222 GCA_964568575.1 uncultured Caulobacteraceae bacterium | reverse complement strand
CGCCGTCATGCTGACGCGCCTTCGCACCGCCTCGATGCGCGCCTGCGACATGCCGGAGATCGACCAGCCCGGCCCCGCTCTGCGCCGCGCGATCGCGCAGTGCCGCGCCGATGCGGTGGCGCGCGCCGTGCAGGAGCTCGACGCGCCGCGCGTCACGCAGGCCTATCTGGCGAGCGCGCGCTAAAGGCTTTTGCCGCGCGGCGCAAATGCCCGCGACGTCAGCGCTTTCATGAACAGGAAATTGATCGCCAGCGTGAACGGGGTCACCGCGACCTTGAACACGTAGGGCGGCAACGGAAAGCGCGCGCTCGCCCAGGTGATGACCAGCGAAACGCAGCCGATCAGCGTCGCCTGAAACGCGAGATAGACGATCCACTTCAACCAGAGGAAGCGCCCCTGATAGAGAAAAATCCGCCGGACGGACATGAAATAGACAAAGCTGACGCCGGCGCATGAGCTTGCAAAGTTCGCCAAGCCTGGATGCGCGCCATTGAGCGTCAATGACGTGAAGATGGTGAAGTCGATGAGCCAGCCGACGCCGGACACCCCGGCGAACAGCAGCGCCTGGCGCAAAAGCCGCAGAAATGGCTCGATTTTCGCGGTTTGCGGCACGATCGCCCTCCCAGCAGCGCATGGACGCGGCGCCGGCGTGGTGAGGCTCGCTGCGCGCACGAAAAAGTCAATGCTTCGCCCTTGACGCAACAAAGCCGCAGGCGCGAGGCTTTTGGCTGCAGAGCGCGGCGACGAGCCTGCGCCTTTCGGGATGGTCATGACGACGATAGGGTCCGCCCCGATCGACGTTTGGGTTGCGCGCGGCGTGCTCGCGGCGCTGGGGGCGCTATGCGCCATCGCAGTGATCGTTCCGGCCGGGCTGGGCTGGGATTTCGCCAATTTCTACGACGCCGGGCGCAAGATCCTGGCTGGGCAAATCGGCGATCTGTATGACGTGACCGCCTGGATCGCGGGCGCGCCGCCGCAGGGCGAAATGCTGTTCCTCAGCGCGCCGATCAGCGCCTATCTCTACGCGCCCATGGGGCTGTTGCCGCCGCACGCCGCGCTGATCGCGTTCAAACTCCAAAACGTCGCGGCTATCGCGTTCGCGCTATGGCTCATGCATCGGCGCCTGGCGCCGCTCGCCGGCGACGACGCCGCACGCGCGCGCTTCACCGCGCTCTTTCTGGTGATGGCGGCGCTTTATCAGCCCCTGTGGAGCGTGTTTCGCGTCGGCGGACAGACCACGCCGACGGTGCTGGTGCTGCTCACCGCCGCGGCGCTGTGTCATGCGCGGGCGAATTTCGCCGCCTCCGCTGCGCTGCTGATGGCCGCAGGCCTGATCAAGCCGGTGCTGGCGCCAGGGCTCATCTTCATCGGCCTCGTTTCGGGCTGGCGCTTTTTCTGGATTGCGGCGGGCTACGGCGCCGTGGTCGCGACGGCATCCTTCGCGCTGATGGGCCCCGACATCCAATTCGAATTTCTACGGCAGGTCGCCTCCGCGTCGCAGGAACACTGGCTCCCGGAATACAACAGCGCGCTGACCGCCGGCCTCGACACGCTGCTGCGCGGCGACGCGTCCGGCGCTGCGCCGCACACGACAGCCTCGTTCGCGCTGCAGATCGTGGCGCGTCTCTTCGCCGTCGGGCTCGCTGTCTGGCTTTGGCGCGGCGCACAAAGCGGAATCGCCGGCGATGGCGAACGCCGCCTTTTCGCAGTGCTTGTTGGCGTTCTGCTGGCGCTGACGTTCAGCAACGTGCTGTGGGAGCACTATCTGTCGTACATCTTCATCCTGTACGCGATGGTTGCAGCGACGCGCCGTCAGTTTCCGCGCCCTGCTCTGGCGCTGATCGCCGCCATCATCGTTCTCTCGATCGGCCAGAATGTCGTGCTGGTGATGGCTGCGCGCAGCGTGTTCGGCTTCGACACGCAGCTGGAGCAAACCCTCATCGCGCAGTTCAAAAGCCTGCCGCTGCTGATCACGACGATCTTCGTGCTCGCGTATCGCCAGCAGCTGTACGCAGCGCTCTCCATGCCCGGATGGCGTGCGGCCTAGCCCTTGACCGCCTTCACGATCTTGCGCGCAGCGTCTTCGAGGTCGTCGGCGGGAATGACATTGAGGCCGCTGTCGCGGATGATCTGCTTGCCCAGCTCGACATTCGTGCCCTCGAGGCGCACCACTAGCGGCACATTCAGGCCCACCGACTTCACCGCCGCGATCACGCCATTCGCGATGACGTCGCATTTCATGATGCCGCCGAAGATATTGACCAGGATGCCCTTCACCTTCGGATCGGCGGTGATGATCTTGAACGCCGCGGTCACTTTCTCCTCGGACGCGCCGCCGCCGACATCGAGGAAGTTCGCAGGCTCCGCGCCGAACAGCTTGATGATGTCCATCGTCGCCATCGCGAGGCCGGCGCCGTTGACCATGCAGCCGATATCGCCGTCGAGCGCGATGTAGGCGAGGTCGTACTTGCTCGCCTCGATTTCCTTCTCGTCCTCTTCGCCGAGATCGCGCAGCTCGGCCCATTCCGGATGGCGGAACGCGGCGTTGGAATCGAAGCTGATCTTCGCATCCAAAAGCTTGAGGTGATCCTCTTTGGTGACGATCAGCGGATTGATTTCCAGAAGGCTCATGTCCTCCTTGGTGAACATCGTATAGAGCTTCTTCACCACATCGACGCACTCGTCCTTGAGATGGCCTTCAAGGCCGAGCGCCGCGGCGACTTTGGCGCCGTCGGCGTCGGTTGCGCCGACGCAGGGGTCGATGGCGATCGTGTGCACGCGCTCGGGCGTATCGTGGGCGACCTTCTCGATATCCATGCCGCCGTCCGGCGACGCCACGAACGCCACCCCGCCCGTGGTCCGGTCGACAAGGGCCGAGAGGTAAAGCTCGCGCGCGATGTCGCTGCCGTCCTCGATATAGAGCCGCTTGACCACGCGCCCGGCCGGGCCGGTCTGCGCCGTGACCAGCGTCGAGCCAAGCATCTGCTCGGCGTACAGGCCGACATCCTCGGGCTTGAACGCCAGGCGCACGCCGCCTTTGTCGCCCGCCTTGGCCTCCTTAAACTTGCCCTTGCCGCGGCCGCCTGCGTGGATCTGGCTCTTGACCACCCAGAGCGGGCCGCCCAGCTTGGCGGCCGCATCGATCGCCTCTTCCGGCGTGAACGCCGGATACCCGGCCGAGACCGGCAACCCATAACGTCGATAGATGGCCTTGCCCTGGTATTCGTGGATGTTCATGGCGGCTCCGGCGGGGCGAAAAATCGCTGCGGTTATGGCCGCCGCGCACACCCCTGGCAACACGCCACAACCACGGCGACGTTACGTCAGCGCGGCAAGAAACCCCGCCGCGGCGGCGCGGAGCTCGTCCTGGCGCGCCGCGCCGAGCTTGTCCCAGGTGCGTACGATGTTCGCCATGCGCGGATTGGCGGCGAAGCGGTCCCGATGGCGGGCGATGAAATCCCAATAGAGCGCATTGAACGGACACGCGCGCGGGCCAGCCTTCACCTTCACGTCATAGGCGCAGCCGCGGCAATAATCCGACATGCGGTCGATATAGGCGCCGCTGGCGGCGTACGGCTTGGAGGCGAGCGCGCCGCCGTCGGCGTAGAGCGCCATGCCGACGGTGTTCGGCGCCTCGACCCATTCGAACGCGTCGGCGTAGACGGCGAGATACCATTCATGCACCGCGTGCGGATCAAGGCCCGCCAGCAGCGCGAAATTGCCCGTGACCATAAGGCGCTGGATATGGTGGGCGTAGGCCTCTTCGCGGGTTTGCGTGACGCAGGCGCGCACGCACGCCATCTCGGTGTCGCCGGTCCAGTAGAATTCCGGCAACGGGCGCGTCGCTTCGAGCGCGTTGCGCCGTGTGTAGCTTTCGCCTTCGCGAAAATAGATGCCGCGCACATATTCGCGCCAGCCGATGATCTGGCGCACGAACCCCTCGACCGCATTGAGCGGCGCAGCCCCGCTGCGATAGGCGGCCTCGGCGCGGCGGCACAGATCGAGCGGATCGAGCAGCCCGACATTCAGATACACCGACAAGACGCTGTGATAGAGAAACTTCTCGCCGCGCAGCATCGCATCCTGGAAGTCCCCGAAGCGCGCCAGCGCTTCGCGCATGAAATGATCCCGCGCCGCTTCGGCGTCGGCGCGCGTCACGCCGAACCAGAACGGCCGCAGATCGCCGAAATGATCGCCGAAGCGCCGCTCGACGAGGTCGAGCACGGCTTCGGTCTCGGCGGTCGGCGCAAAGCGCGGCGGCTGCGGCATGAACAGATCGGCCGTCGCCGGCTTGCGGTTCTCTTTGTCGAAATTCCACTGCCCGCCGCACGGCGCATCGCCGTCCATCAACAATCCTGTGCGGCGGCGCATCTCGCGGTAGAAATATTCCATGCGCAGCGCTTTGCGCTCGCCCGCCCAGCGCGCGAACTCCGCATGCGTCGCCAGGAAGCGGTCGTCTTCGCGGAGCTCCACCGGAACGTCGAACGCCTCGACCCAGGCGCGTTGATGCGCGATCACGCGATGCTCGCCGGCCTCGCACGCGATCACGCGCCGCGGGCGCAGCGTCTGCACCGCTCGCGCCAACTCGCCCGACAGCGTCTGCGTGTTCTCAGCATCGTCGAGCCGCACATAGCGGACGCGAAATCCGGCTTCTTCCAGCTCACCGCGAAACGCGCGCATCGCCGCCAGAACGAAGGCGATCTTTTTCTTGTGGTGGCGGACATAGGTCCCCTCCTCCGCCGCTTCCGCCATCACGATGACATCGCGCTGCGGATCGGCGCCGCGCAACGCCCCGCGGCCCAGCGTCAGCTGGTCGCCAAGGACGATGCGCAGGGCGTCTGGTCTGGACATTTTCGGCAAACATTGCACCTAGAGCAGCGACGAGCCCTTCCAAGAGCATGGCGCGCAACGCCAACGGCCCCCGACGCGACAAATCGCAGCTGCCGCAGAAAATCTGCGCGGCCTGCGCGCGCCCGTTCGCATGGCGCAAGAAGTGGGCGCGCGACTGGGAGTCGGTGAAATATTGCTCCGACCGGTGCCGCATGCAGGGGCGACCGCATGACCGATAGGCTGGCGAGCTTTCCCGTCCCGTTCGCCGTCGCCGTGATCGGCGCGAGCGGCGGGCTCGGCGCTGCGCTGACGCGCCGCCTCGCCGCGGACGAAGGCGTCGCCCGGGTCTACGCCTGGTCGCGCACGCCGGGCGTCAGCGCCGGCAAGATCGT
>CAZMRN010000177.1:0-5224 GCA_964568575.1 uncultured Caulobacteraceae bacterium | reverse complement strand
ATGGGCGAGGCGCTTGGCGTCGGCCTGCTGATCGGGGGCCGCGTGATGGTGCGCGACGGCGCCATGAAGCTGCGCTATCGGCTCGTGTCGGCGCAGGACGGCGCGCTGATCACCAGCGGCGACATCGAGCACGCCGGCGCCGATGCGTTCGCGCTTCTGGAGGACGGCCCAGCGCGCCTAACGGTGGTCCTCGCCAAGCGGCTGATCGATCTTGCGCGCGCCGCAGCGATCGCAACGCCAGCGGACCAACGCAACGCCTGGCAGCACTATTACGCCGCGGTTGCGGAAGGCTTCGCCGCCTCGCCGGCGAAATATGGATTGGCGCTGCAGCATCTCAACCGCGCCTTGGACGCAGCGCCGACGTTCGCGCGCGCGCTGGGCGCCGCCGCGTGGAGCAAAGCCTGTCTCGGATACGCCGATCGGCCGGCGGAGCGACACGAGGCGCTGATGCAGGCGCACCGCGCCATCACGCTCGGCGGCGGCGACGCCGAAACGCTCGCCGTCGCCGGATGGGCGGCGGTGCATGTCGCCGGAGATTTCGACGCGGCCCTGCGCGCCGCCGAACAGGCCGTGCGCGCCAATCCCTTGTCGCGCGTGGCGTGGAGCACGGCCGGCTGGATCCGCACGATGGCGGGCGAAACCGAAACCCCGCTGCATGATTTCGATCGCGCCGAGGCGTGCGCCGCCGATGAGACCCATCTCGACAATGTCGATGGCGGCCGCGCCTTCGCCTATTGGCTCGCCCGTCGCTACGACGACGCCGAACGCGCGGCCAACCGCTCCATCGAGCGCCTGCCAGGACATGTCGGCGCCCATGCGGTGGCGATGGCGAGCGCGGTCGCCAAGCGCGACCTGCGCGCGGCGCGCGAGACGGGCGAGCGCTTTCTGCGCATGTTTCCCGAGGGCTTGAACACCGCGGCGCTGGGCTCCATCCCGCTGCGCGATTCAGAGCACAAGCATCTGCTGCTGCAGGCTGTCGGCGAGGCGTGCTCGGCCGCACGCGCTTGAGCGCCGTCTCGCGCCGAGATCGGGCGCGGGCGGGGGTGGTCATTTTTGTACTGGTATGCCTAAATCCCTCAAAACCGGAGGGACACATGGCGGCTGGCGAAGCGACCTTTCCCAACGAGGCGCAGCGCATCGCGGGGCTGACCGACGCCGCCATGGCGCCGCCGGCGCGGGCCGCGCTGTCGGCCTGGGGGCAGACGTTCAATCTCCACCGCGTGCTGGCCCACAGCCCCGATACGTTGGCCGCCTGGATGACCTTCGGCGCGCATATTCTGCGCAACAATGCGCTCGACGTGCGCGTGCGCGAGCTGGTCGTGCTGCGCGTCGCCTGGAATGCGCGCTCGTCTTATGAATGGGGCCAGCATGCAGGCTTATGCGCACGGCTCGGCATCCCCAAGGAGGACGTCGCCCGCGTGCCGCTCGGGCCCGACGCGCCGGGCTGGACGCCGCTCGAAGCCGCGCTGCTGCGCGGAGTCGATCAGATGATGCGCGGCTGGTCGATCGATGCGGACGTCTATCGCACGCTCGAAGGCGCGCTCACCGCCCAACAGCTCGTGGACTATGTTCTGCTCGTCGGCGAGTTCATTCTCGTGGCGCTCACCTTGAATGTTTTCCAGATCGAGAAGGACCCAGGCCTGGCGCCCTGGCCCGGCGAGGCGGCGCCGTGAGCGGCGCGCGCGAGGCGCCCTGGCCGTCGGAAAAGGTCGCGCTCTACACCATGCTCGTCCTCACCGTGGCGAGCATGTTCTCCTATATCGACCGCATCGTGCTCAACCTGATGGTGGGGCCGATCAAGGCGGCGTTCGGGCTGAGCGACACGCAGTTTTCGCTGCTGCAGGGCGCAGCTTTCGGCCTCTTTTATACGCTTGCGGCGCTGCCGATCGGCCGACTGGTGGATTTCGCCGATCGCCGCCTGATCGTCGCGGTCGGCGCGGGCGTATTCTCCGCCTTCACCGTGATGAGCGGACTTGCGCGCAGCTATGTGGAATTGTTTCTCGCGCGCGTCGGCGTCGGCGCTGGCGAAGCGAGCCTCAATCCCGCCGCCTATTCCCTGCTCGCCGACACCTATCCGAAAGACCGTCTCGCCAGCGCGCTCGGCGTGTTCACCATGGGCGCCTTCATCGGCATCGGCTGCGCCTTCATTTTCGGCGGCGCCATCGTGCACTGGGCGATGACGGCGGGGCCGGTCACGCTGCCGCTATTGGGCGAAATCGCGCCGTGGCAGGTGGCGTTTCTCGTCGTCGGCGCGCCGGGCCTGCTCGTCGCCTTGTGGGCGCTCACCATCAAGGAGCCGCCGCGGCGCGGCGCCTTGAGCGACGGTCCGCTGAAGCCGCCGCCGCTGCGCGACGTCATCGCCCGCTTTTGGCGCCATCGCGCGCTTTATGGCCCGATGTTCGCCGGCTATTGCCTCATCACGCTGAACGGCTATGCGGGCGCGAGCTGGACGGCGGAGTTTTTCAAGCGCGTGCACGGCTGGAACGCCGCGCAGGCGGGGCTTTGGTATGGCCTGTTCGGCGTGCTGATAGCCAGCGTGCTGGGCGCCTTCGTCGCCGGGCGGATCGCCGACAGCGTCGGCAAGCGCCATCCCGACGCGGCGCTGCGCGTGGCGGCGCTGGCGATGTTGGGATCATGGATTCCCTCCGCGGTCGCCACGCTTACGGCCAATCCCTGGACCGCGCTCGCCCTGCTCGCGGTCGCGCAATTCTTCACCACTTTCCCCTTCCCGCTCGCCGCCGCGACGTTGCAATTGTCGACGCCCAACCAGCATCGCGGACAGACCTCGGCGGTCTATCTGTTCGTGATCAATCTGTGCGGGCTGACTCTCGGCCCGCTCATCATCGGTGTGATGAACGACCAGGTGTTCACCGCCACCGACGGCATCCGCTACTCGCTCGCCTGGGTGAACGCCGTGACCGCGCCTTTGGCGGCGCTCTTGTTGTGGTTTGCGTTGAAGGGCTATCGCGACACGCGCGCGGCGCTCGACGGCCCTCAAGCATCGCCGACATAATCGCGCAGCGTCTGATGGAAGGCGCGAATGCGGTTTTCCTGATAGCGCGCGAGCGTCGTGCGTCCCGATTGCAGACGCTTCATGCCTTTCTGCACCGCCCAGAGATTGGAGGCGTCCTGATCGAAAATCACGCCGAGCCCGCCCAGCTCCGGCGCCTTGGTCCAGCTTTCCTCCGCGCCCAACAGACGCAGCTTCGCCGGCGCCGGACGCGGCTTATCTTTTGGCGCGGGCGTCAGGAGATACACCTCCATCAAGCACCAATCGGGATCGTCGCCATACGGCCGGAAGCGATAGGTGATGGGCGCGTTCATGCCCCACCAGCAGACGAGATTGGGAAAGATCCAATACTGGATCGTATCGATCGCTTCCGACACGGTGAGCTTATCGGCGTCCTCGCCCAGGAGAGGACGCAATTGCGCCCGGCGCCGCTTGGCCATCTCCTGGCGCGCGGTCGACCCTGGCGGCACGGATGCATCCGCACCGTCGGCCTCCGAGGCCTGCAAGACCTCGTCCGGCGTGCGCGGCCCTTGCGAGGGCGAAGCGATTCCGCGCGGCGAGATCATGCGCGAATAATGCTTCTTGTCGGGCCAGACATCGTACTGCGTGTTGAAATCGCCGATATAGGCCGCCGCCTGCGGGTGCGTGTCGGTGACGTGAAAAGATTCCACGAAGGCTTCGATGGCGACCTTCCAATTGCATGCGAGCGGCCGCGCCACGTGCGCGACGGTGACGCGATCCTCCATGGGCCAACGGGCGAAAATCGCGGGAATATCCTCCAGATAGGTCT
Source organism: uncultured Caulobacteraceae bacterium (assembly GCA_964568575.1). GTDB lineage: Bacteria > Pseudomonadota > Alphaproteobacteria > Caulobacterales > Aquidulcibacteraceae > RI-43. Next base: position 1,424 of record CAZMRN010000177.1, on the reverse strand, counting down.
CGAGCGGCGGCGCGCCTTGGTCGAAGCAGACGAACACGAAGCCGCCCCACAGGCCGGTGCGCGCTTCGGGCAGACGAAACCCTTTCGTGCGCACGTGCGGAAAATCCCACGGCGTCGGCGCCGACTTCAGCGCGCCGTCAAGCGACCAGGTGAAGCCGTGGAACGGACAGCGAAATTCGCTCACGCTCCCGGCGCAATCGCGCAATTGGCGGCCGCGATGCAGGCAAGCGTTGTGATAGGCGCGTACGGTCTGCGCATCCGTGCGCACGATGATGAGCGAAGCGTCGCCGATCTCGTACACGACGCAATCGCCGACATTGGCGATTTCATCGGCGCGGCACGCCATTTGCCAAACGCGCGGCCATAGCTTCGCCCGCTCCGCGCGCGCGTACTCGGCGCTGGTATAAGCCGACACATTGACGCCCTGCAGACCGATGTCGTGATAAGGCGCTTCCTGAAGCTGCCACGGAATCTCGCCGCCGTCGCTCTCCAGAAGGTCGCGTACGGTCGGCCGAGGCCGTTGCAAGCGATCGTCATCCATCCGCGCTCTCCCTGGAAAGCATCCAGCGCACGCCGCGCCGCAAGATCTCGCGAAAAGGCCCCGTCGCCCAGGCCCCGCGTTCGACGACGGGGAAATAGGGCGTGCGGTGCTGCGCGTCATAATGCCCGCGCGCATGACCGAGCGTGCAATAGAGCGCCGCGCCTTGGCTCCAGCGCCGCAGATAAAGGATCGGGCGCACATCGTCGTCGCTCCAATCCTGATCGACGAAGCCGGGCGCGGGGCCGCGATAGCGCGTCGCCAACAGCACCTCCACATCCGCGCGCATCCGCATCAGGTAAAGTTCATCCTCTACGGTAAACGCCTCAAGGCCCGCGGTCAGCGGATGCGCAGGATTGCAATTCTCCACCAAGAAAGGACCGATCGGCGGATGCGCGGCGAACTGCGCGCCCAGGAGGTCGAGGAAGACGTCCGCGCCTGCGCGACGGCCGACGCCCTCGGGCCCGAACGACAACAGGGAATTGGTTGCGTGCAGCGCAAACCATCGCCCACCGCGCGCGACGAAATCGGCAAGCGCGGCTTGCGCCGGCGCCGATGGTTCGACATCGCAGGTATAGCTCACCACGAAGGCCGCGCGGTCGAGCCGATCGAGCCGCTCATAATCCGGCGTGGCGATGGTGCGGACGTGTTCATGGACCGCGAGCGCTTTCAGGAGTTCAAGCCGCGCGAAATCAAAATCGTGGCCGAGCCCTCCGGTCACGAGATAGCCGTCGATGCGCGCAGCGGTCATGGCGTGCCCCTCATGCCGTCAGGCCCCCATCGACGGCGAACAGCGCGCCGGTGATGAAGCGCGCGTCGGGGCCGACCAGAAACGCCGCAGCGCCGGCTATGTCGCCGGGTTCGCCCACGCGGCCGATCGGATGCA
>CAZMRN010000176.1:0-5234 GCA_964568575.1 uncultured Caulobacteraceae bacterium | reverse complement strand
ATCGAACCGCTGACCTCGTCATTGCGAACGACGCGCTCTCCCAACTGAGCTACAGGCCCGCCTTCGGCGTTTTGGGAGCGCGGGTATAGGCTCGCCCGGCCGAAAGCGTCAAGGTTCCAGGCGGCGGCGGCCATGGGGGGCGAGGGCGATGCGGCTGTTGTTGAAATTTCTGCATTCGCTGGCGGGCGCGGGGCTTTTGGGCGGGGCGCTGGCGATGGCGGTCGTCGCGCTGTGGGCGCAGCGGCCGGAGAGCGCGGCCGCGCATGCGCCGACGATCGCGGCGCTGGCGCAGATGGCGGCCTGGATCATCGGACCGTCGATGGTGCTGACGATCGTCACCGGCCTGTTGGCGATGGCGGTCACGCGCGCGTTCCAGGACGTCGGCTGGGCCTGGGCCAAGGCGGCGACGGGCATTCTCGTGCTGGAAATCGGCCTGCACGTGATGGGGCCCATCCAGGAAGAGGCCAAGCGCAGCGCCGGCCAGCTGGCGGCGACCGCCGATCCCGCGAGCGCCGCGCAGCTGCTGGCGGCGGAGGCGAACACGCTCCTGCTGCTGGCGGGGGTGGCGGCGGTCAATGTCGCGCTAGGCGTCTGGCGGCCGAAATTTCCCAAATACACGGTTCGCTAGAGCCGAAAGGGGCGCCTGCTTGCCGAATCCGGCCCTGGCGGGCATGAGACGGGCCCACGCCCACCCCGCCCCGCGGAGCCGCCGCCCTTCATGCTGACGCCCTTCCTCAATCTCATCGATGCGATCCTGGCGCTCGTCATCGTCGTGCTGATCGTCAATGTCGTTTTGAGCTGGCTCTATGCGTTCGACATCATCAGCCGCCGCAACGCCTTCGTCGATACGATCTACCAAGTCACGACGCGCCTTTCTGCGCCGCTCTTGCGGCCGATCCAGCGCTTCATTCCGCCGATTTCCGGCGTCGATCTGAGCCCGCTCGTGCTTTTGCTCGGCATTCAATTCATCCGCGAATTGTTGCCGCGCGTCGCGTACGCCATTTTCTCATGAGCGCCGCGCTGATCGACGGGAACGCGATCGCCGCATCCTTGCGCGCGCGCGTGGGCGAAGCGGTTGCGGCCTTGTCGGCGGCGCATGGCGCAAGCCCGGGGCTCGCGGTCGTGCTCGTGGGCGACGATCCGGCGAGCGCAGTCTATGTGCGCGCGAAAGTGAAAGACACGCAGGAAGCCGGCATGCGCTCGCACGAAGTGCGCCTGCCGGCGGACGCGCGCGAAGAGGACGTGATCGCGCAGGTGCGCGCGCTGTCGGCCGATCCGGCGATCGACGGCGTGCTCGTGCAATTGCCGCTGCCCAAGCATATCGACGAGGCGCGCGTGCTGGCGCATCTCGATCCCGCTAAGGACGTCGACGGTTTGACGGAAGCGAGCGCAGGCAGGCTAACGCTCGGCAAGCCGGGCCTGCGGCCGTGCACGCCGGTCGGCTGCGTGATCCTGGCGCACAGCGCGCGCGCCGATTTGAGCGGCGCGCATTGCGTGGTGATCGGGCGCTCCATTCTCGTAGGCAAGCCGGCGGCGCTGTTGTTCCTGGAGCAGAATTGCACGGTGACGATCGCGCATTCGCGCACACAGGACCTGCAAAGCCTTTGCCGCAGCGCCGACATTCTTGTGCCCGCGATCGGCAAGCCTGAATTCGTGCGCGGCGATTGGATCAAGCCGGGCGCGATCGTGATCGATGTCGGCATCAACCGCATCGCCCGCGATGACGGCAAGACGCGGCTCGTCGGCGACGTCGCCTTCGAGGAGGCGCGCGCGATCGCGGGCCATATCACGCCGGTTCCCGGCGGCGTCGGCCCGATGACGCGCGCCTGCCTGCTGCGCAACACGCTGATCGCGGCGTGCGCCCGCCGCGGCTGGGCTGCGCCGCAGTTTTAGCGACGGAGATTGCGTCGCGCCCCCATCGACCGGCTTCGCCGGCCACTTCCCCCGCAAGCGGGCGAAGAAAAAAGCGTTTGCTCCCCCGTTTACGGGGGAGCTGGCCGCGAAGCGGACTGAGGGGGCTGCGCATCACGCATCCACACGTTCACGCGCAGTGCGCATCGCGGGCGCAGGAATGGCGCGTCGTCGCACGATGCGCGCGCGCCGTTTGCGCAGCCAGATCAACACGCCGGTGACGCTGAGCATGACGACGACCAGCCCCATGACGCACACGAAGATGCGAAACGGCAATCCGAACACCTGGCCCATATGCAACGCGAACAGCCAGGTCGTGATCGTGGCGCCGAGATTTTGCCCGGTCGGCGCGATGAAGCGCAGCATGCGCCCGTCGCGCGCATCCATGAACAGCATGGTGTTGCCAAGCGATTGGCCGACATCGCGGCTCGATTTGACGCGATAGCCGTAGACGCCCGCGCCCGGATCATAATGGATCAGGCGCTCATGGTGGATGGTGAAGCCGTCCTGCGCGGCGCGAGCGGTCATCGCCGCCTGCAGCCGGCGATGCGCGTCGCGAAAATCGATCGGCGGCGTCTCCAGCGGCGCGGCGAGCGCGGGAAAATCGCGCCGCGGCTCTTCATAGCCGACGGCGAGCTTCATCACCGGCCGATAGACCTCATGCAGATTGAACGCCACGCTCGACCAGGCGAACACGAACAGCATCGCCCACAGCCACAACCCGCCGGCGCGATGCAGATCGAAGGTGAATTTCGCTGCGCCGCTCTGCGTGCGCAATCCCCATGCCGGGCGCCAGCGCGCGAACCAGCGCCGGGTTCCCCGCGGCATGGTCAGATAGGCGCCGATGAAGCAATCGATCGTCCAGAGCAGCGCGATGACGCCGAACAGATATGTGCCGATCACGCCGGCGGCGAGCGAATAGTGCAGCTGATACACGAACGGCATGACGTTCATCGCGCCTTGCGAAAGATCGCCGTAGCGCCGCTCGGCGACGATGCTTCCGTCATAGGGATTGACGAACACCTCATCGAAGGCGGGCGCCGCGGCGCCTGGCTTGGCTTCGACATAGAAGGTCGCCGGGGTTTCCGGCTGCTGATTCAGATCGACCCAATACACGTTTGTGTTCGGATCACGCGCGGCGACCGCGTCGCGCAAGGCGAACGGATCAAGCGGCTGCGCGCCTGCGTGCGGCGCGGCGATGTGGTGAAGCTGCGGCGCAAGCGCGGCTTCGAGCTCGTGATAGAAGGCGATGAGCGCCCCGGTCGCGCCGGCGACGATCAAAAAGCCCGCCATCACGAGCCCGATATAGCGATGCGCAAGAACCCAGAAGCGGCGCATCGGCGCTACAGCTTCACGCGCACGCTCGCCAGCACGCTCAACGGCGCGCCGGGATAAAGCAGATTGTCCTGGCTGTCGTAATAGGTTTCGTCGGTGAGGTTCTGCAGATTGAGCGCCGCCTCCACGCCGTCGCGCACGCGCCAGAACAGCGCCGCATCGAGACGCGTATAGCCGGGAATAGCGAAAGTGTTCGGCAAGGTCGCCTCGCGTTCGCCGACATGATAGGCGCCGAAGCCCACGCCCAATGGCAGCGTCGCCGCATCATAGCGCAGCCACAGGCTCGCTTGGTGCTGCGGCACATTGACCAGCGCGTCGCCGACGGGAAGGTCGTTGTCCGCCGTCACCTCGGCGTCGATATAGGCGTAGCTGGCGATCAGGTTCAGCCCCTCGATCGGGCGCGCATTGACGTCGATCTCGGCGCCGCGCGAGCGTTGCTCGCCGCTGAGGATTTGGAAATCGGTGTTCGCGGGATCGGTCGTCGCCACGTTCGTCTTGGTGATCTCGAACAGCGCCAAGGATGCGCTCAAGCGCCCGTCGCGCGCCGCGTAGCGCACGCCGGCCTCGACCTGCTCGCCGGCGGACGGATCGGGCGTTTCGCCGCTCGACAGGCGCGTGAAGGGCTGCGGATTGAAGCTGCGCGCGACATTGCCGTAGAGCGACCACGCTTCGTTGGGACGATAGACGAGCCCGATGCGCGGCGTGGTTTCCTCTTGGCTGAAGGACGTGCGCGTGAGCGCGACCGCGTCGTCGTCGCGGTAATCGTAGGAATCGTGGCGCACGCCGATCAGAAGCTTCCAGCGTTCGCCCAGCGCAATCAGATCCTGCGCGTAAGCGCCGACGCTTTCGGTCACGCCCACGAAGCGGCAGCAGGACGCCGGAACGCCTTTGACCCCGCCATAGACCGGCTCGAAGATGTCGATCGGCTGAAACACGTCCTGGCTGCGGAAATCGTAGAATTGCCGCTGCCGCCCCCAATCGACGCCGACGACGAGCTGGTGCGCCAGCGGGCCGGTCGCGAAGCGGCCGCGCAGATCGGCGAACGCTGCGGCCGTGGCGGCGCTGCCGGGAACGGTGGTGTAATTGCGCCGCGCCGTGCGGCCGTCCGGTTCGAGGCCGGTGACCTGCACATTGTCGCGATAATCGGTGGTGCGCCCATGCTCAAGGCCTGCGCGCAAGGACCAGTCCGCGCTGAAAGCGTGATTGAGCACGAGCGTGAGTTCGGTCTGGTCGAGCGTGTAAAAATCGCTCGGCTCGCCGAAGAAGCGCTCGATCGGCAGATCGAGAATCACTTCGCCGATCGAGAAAATATAAAGCCCGCGATCGGGAACGGAGTCCGACTCGAAATAAATCGCGCTCGCCTCCAGCGTCGTGGCCGGCGCGATGCGCCAATCGAGCGCGGCGCCGATCGTCTGACGCTCGGTCTCGACGAAATCGCGGAAGCTCTCCGCGCTCTCGGCCGCGCCGGTGACGCGCAAGCCGACGGCGTCGCTGACGCGCAGCGTCGCATCGCCGTCCACGCGCACGCGCCCATACGAGCCGACGCTCGCGCCAAGGCGCGCTTCGTCCGCAGCGCCCGGGCGTTTGGTGACGACATTGACCACGCCGCCCGGCTCCAGAAAGCCCGTGCTCACCGAGGACGGTCCCTTGATCACCTCGACGCGGTCGACATGGATGAGGTCGATCACGCCGCCATAATAATCGTGGCGGAAGCCGTTATAGAGCCCGGTCGCCGCATCGAAGCCGCGGATCGCGAAGCTGTCGGTGACGCCCATATAGGCTTCCTTGCGCACCACGCCGCTGATCGTGCGGACAGCGTCGCCAAGCCGGGTGAAGCCCTGATCCTCGATCGTGGCGATGGAGACGCTCTGGATCGCCTGCGGCACGTCGAGCGGATCGGCCTCAAGGCGCGTCGCCGCGACGGCGGGCGCGCGGCGCTGTCCGGTGACCACGATCGTCTCCCGGCTGGCTGCAGCGGCCGGCGCGCC
>CAZMRN010000175.1:0-5237 GCA_964568575.1 uncultured Caulobacteraceae bacterium | reverse complement strand
TGACCAAACCCGAAGCGCTTGGCTTCAGCGGAGCACGTCTCGCGCGCCTCGATGCGGCGCTCGACGAGCGCTACGTGGCGTCGGGAAAGCTTCCCTGCATCCAGGCGCAGATCTGGCGGCGCGGCGCGCTGGCGCACCAGACCATGCTGGGCCGCATGGACCTCGAGCGCGACAAGCGGCTGCGCGAAGATACGATTTTCCGCATCTATTCCATGACCAAGCCGATCACGAGCGTCGCCTTCATGATGCTCGTCGAGGAAGGTCTCGTCTCGCTCGATGAGCCCGTGCATCGGCGCATTCCGGCGTGGCGCGATCTCGGCGTGTATCAATCGGGCGTCGCCGGCGCCTTCGTGACGCGCCGCCCCGATGCGCCGATGCGCATGATCGATCTGCTGCGCCACACGTCGGGCCTCACCTACGGCTTTCAGATGCGCACCAATGTGGACGCGGCCTATCGCAAGGAAAAAATCGACGACGTGACGCGCGAAGGCGGGCTTGATGGTCTGATCGAGGCGCTGGCGCACATGCCGCTGGAATTTTCGCCGGGTGCAGCGTGGAATTATTCGGTCTCGACCGATGTTCTTGGTTATCTGGTGCAGAAAATATCCGGCGTCCCGTTCGATGTTTTTCTGCACGACCGCATCTTCAAGCCTTTGGGCATGCGCGACACCGGCTTCTTCGCCGCCCCGCAAGAGGCGCACCGACTCGCGGCGTGCTATGCGCTCACGCCGTCCGGCAGAACGATCCTGCAGGACGATCCCGCGACCAGCCGCTATCTGGCGCAGCCGAGCGTTCTCTCGGGCGGCGGCGGTCTGGTCTCGACCGCGCACGATTACATGCTGTTTGCGCGCATGCTGTTGAACCGCGGATCGCTCAACGGCGTGCAGCTTTTGTCCCCCAAGACCGTCGCGCTGATGACGCTGAACCATATTCCCGGCGGGCGCGATCTCACCGAGGCGTCGGTCTCGCTGTTCAGCGAGGCGACCTATGCGGGCCTCGGCTTCGGCCTTGGCGTCGCCTGCACGCGCGACGTCGCCAAGACGATGCTGCCCGACAGCGTCGGCTCCTATTTCTGGGGCGGGATGGCCTCGACCTTCTTCTGGGTCGATCCGCTGGAGGATCTGGCCGTGGTGTTCATGACTCAGCTGATGCCGTCGACCTCGTATCCCGTCCGCCGCGATCTGCGCACGCTTGTCTACGCCGCAATGACCGAAAGCGCCGCCGCTTAACGGGCGGTTAAGCGCCGCGCGCCAATGCAAGGCGCGGACGCCCATGCTGACGCTCGAAGCCGCCCATCGCGTACGAACGGCGCGCGCCCTGCGCGCGTTGAGGGATCTTCAGATCGATCCGCTCGTCGCGCTGGCGCGACGTACGCTCGACGCGCGCGCCGCGTTCGTGAGCATCGTGCAGGACGGGGTGCGCGCGGTGCGCGCAGCGCACGGCGCGCCGATCTTCGAAACGCCTCAAAAGGACAGCGTCTGCGAACGCGTCGTGCGCACCGACGCGCCGCAACGTGCGGTCGGCGCGCGCCTGGCGCGCGACGGCCTCATGGATTTCATCCCCGATGCGCAAAGCTATTGCGGCTATCCGCTGCGTCTGCGCGACGGGCGCGCCATCGGCGCTTTCGCCGTCATCGATGCGCGCCCGCGCCGGCGAACGGCTGCGTTCGACGCCGCGTTGGAAGCATTTGCGAAAACCGCCGCCGACCTCGTACAGGCGCGCATCGATAGCGCGATCCTCGAAACCCTCGAGCATCTGCGCGGCGTGATCGAACCAGGCGCTGGCGTCGGCTTCTGGTTGATCGACCGCGCCACCGGCGAGACGGAATGGTCGCCCGGCCTGTTTTCGCTGATCGGGGCCGCGGGCGAGGGCCAGGATTGCGCCGACGCGCCGGCTTGCGCCGAGGACTCGCCTTTTTTCGCAGAGGCGTGGGCCGATCTGCGCCGCCGCGCGCTCACGGGAGACGAACCGATCGCGATGCGGGTCGATTGCCGCACGCCCGGCGGCGACGCCCGCGCACTGCGCGTCGTCGGCGCGCCCATGAAGGGGCCGGACGGGGCCGTCGAGGCGTTCCAAGGCGTTTTCATCGACGAATCCGACTTGCTGCGCGCCTCGCGCGAGTCCGCTGCGAACCAGGCGCTGCTGGCGAGCTTCATCGCCGATGCGCCCGCAGCGCTCGCCATGTTCGACCGCGACATGCGCTATCTGCATGTCAGCCCGCGCTGGCGGGCCGACTACGATCTCGGCGACCGCCCGCTGATCGGCGAGAGCCATTACGACGTGTTTCCCGAAATCAGCGAAGCCTGGCGCGAGCTGCATCGACGATGCCTCGCAGGCGAAAGCTTCAGCCATGCGCGCGATCGCTTCGTTCGCCGCGACGGGCGCGTGCAATATCTGAGCTGGGAGATTCGCCCTTGGCGCGACGCGACAGGCGCCGTCGGCGGCGTCATGATGTGCACGCGCGACCTGACCGCAGAAGTCAACGCCACGCGCGAGCTCGAGCGCCTGCGCGACCGCATCCGATTGGCGATCGATATCGGCGGCCTGTTGATCTGGGAGCTCGACACGGTCGAACGCAAGGTCATCATCGACGGCGATCCCGCCGCGAAGTTCGACATCGATTTCTCCGAGGAGTACGGCAAGCAGAGCGCGTTCGCGCTGACCCACCCGGACGACCGCCCCGCCGCGATCGCCGCATGGCGCAACCATGTGCGCACCAGCGCGCCCTATCGGTTGGAGCACCGCCTGAACACCCGCAGCGGCTCCGAGCGCTGGGTGCTCGCCGTCGCCAAGGCGCTGAAGAACGCCGAAGGCGAGCTGATCGGCGCGGTGGGCTTGATGGTCGACATCACCGCACGCAAGCGCGACGCGCTCGCGCTGGCGGATGCGAAGAATGCGGCAGAGGCCGCCAACCGCGCCAAGACCGATTTTCTCGCCGTCATGAGTCATGAAATCCGCACGCCGCTGCATGGCGTGCTCGGCATGGCGCATGCGCTGCAGCGCACGCGGCTGACCGATCAGCAGGCGCACATGGTCGCGACGCTGTTGGAATCGGGCGAGACCTTGAGCGGCCTGCTCAACGACATTCTCGACGCCACGCGCATTGACTCCAGCGATTTCGCGCTGGCGCACACGACGTTTTCGCTGGCCGACCTGCTGCGCCCGATCCTGGCGACCGAAGGCCAGAAGGCCGCGGCGAAGGGCGTCGCCTTCGCCGTGGACATCGATCCGCACGCCCACGGCGCCTATCGCGGCGATCCGCTGCGCATCGCGCAAGTGCTGTACAATCTGATCGGCAATGCGCTGAAATTCACGACGCATGGCGAGGTGCGCGTTTCGGTGTCGCGCACGACCGCGCCGATGGGCCTGGAGTTTCGCGTCGCCGACACCGGGATCGGTTTCGACGACACCGACAAGGCGCGGCTATTCCAGCGCTTCGAGCAGGCCCACCCGCCCGGCGCTGCATTCCTCGGCGGCGTCGGCTTGGGTCTGTCGATCTGCCGCACGCTTGTGGAGCGCATGGGCGGACGCATCGATTGCCGCGCCGCGCCGGGCGCAGGCGCGGAATTCTGGTTCGGCATTCCGCTGGAGAGCGCGTCGCTTACCGCGACGCCGGCGGCGGACGCGCCCGCGATCGTCGAACCGATGCAAACCGGGCCGAGCTTGCGCGCGCTCTGCGCGGAAGATCATCCGGTGAACCGCAAAGTGATCGACCTCGCGCTCTCGGCGATCGGCGTGCAGACATCGTTCGCCGCCAACGGCCGCGAGGCGATCGAGATGTACCGGATCGGCGCCTTCGACGTCGTGCTGATGGACGCCTTGATGCCGGAAACGGACGGTCTCGCCGCCACCCGCGCGATCCGCGCCTGGGAGAGCCAGAACCGCCGCGCGCGCACGCCGATCATCGGCCTCACCGCGCAGGCCTCGCCCGATCATGTGGCCCAGTGCCTCGCGGCGGGCATGGACAGCGTGCTCGCCAAGCCGTTCAAGCCCGAAGCGCTCGCCGCGGCGCTGCGCGCGGCGGTCTCTGCGCCGGTCGACGCCGTCCGCGCGAGCGCGCCCTAGGCGCCGTGGAACGTATCGCGCGCGGGCTTTTGCCCCTATATCGACGCCAAAGGCCACGGCGATGAAGTTTCTCGATCAATGCAAGGTGTTCATCCGCTCCGGCAATGGCGGGGCGGGCGCGGTGTCGTTTCGGCGCGAAAAATTCATCGAATATGGCGGCCCCGACGGCGGCGACGGCGGCAAGGGCGGCGACGTCTGGATCGAGGCCGTCGACGGCCTCAACACGCTGATCGATTATCGTTACCAGCAGCATTTCAAAGCCAAAACCGGCGGCCACGGCATGGGCCAGAACCGCCACGGCGCCGACGGCGAAGACGTCGTCTTGAAGGCGCCGGTCGGCACGCAAGTGTTCGAGGAAGACGGCGAGACGCTGATCGTCGACCTGACCGAAGCGGGCCAGCGCGTGCTCTTGGCGCGCGGCGGCAATGGCGGCTTCGGCAACGCGCATTTCAAATCCTCGGTCAATCAGGCGCCGCGTCACGCCAATCCCGGCCTCGAAGGCCAGGAGCGCTGGATCTGGATGCGCCTGAAGCTGATCGCGGACGCCGGGCTGATTGGCCTGCCGAACTCCGGCAAATCCACCTTCCTGCGGGCGGTGAGCGCCGCAACGCCGAAGGTGGCGGATTATCCCTTCACCACGCTGTTTCCGCATCTGGGCGTGGTGAATCTGAGCGAAGGCGAGCGCTTCATCCTCGCCGACATTCCGGGCCTGATCGAAGGCGCCGCCGAGGGCGCAGGGCTTGGCGTGCGCTTTTTGGGCCATATCGAACGCTGCGCTGCGGTGCTGCATCTGATCGACGCGACGTCTGACAGCCCGACGCGCGATTACCGCATCGTGCGCCATGAGGTGGAGGCGTATGACCCGCGGCTTTTGGACAAGCCGGAAATCGTCGCCCTCAACAAGATCGATGCGCTGACCGCAGCGGAGGCGAACCGCAAACGCGCTGCGCTGTCGCGCGCGATCGGCAAACCGGTGCTGTTGACCTCTGGCGTCTCCGGCGCAGGCGTCACCGAAGCGCTGCGGGCGATCGCACAGATCGTCGCCGCCGCGCGCAAGCCGCAGCGCGACGAGGCGATGGAGTCTGCGGGCTGGACGCCGTGACGACGCCTGCGCTCGACGCCGCTAAACGCATCGTCATCAAGATCGGATCGGCGCTTTTGGTCGACGCTGC
>CAZMRN010000174.1:0-5253 GCA_964568575.1 uncultured Caulobacteraceae bacterium | reverse complement strand
TGAGCGCCTGGCGCAGCGCCTCGGTGCGCCGCATCGACGCCCAGACCAGGATGGGCAGCGACACAGCGCCGAAAGCGGCGATCGCCGCGATGGCGATGAGCGCGTATTCCACCCGCGTGCGCTTTCCTTGGATGCCGAAACCGCGCGGATTCAATCCATTGCGGCCAGAGCGTCAACCGGAAGCGGCGCCGCGAAGGCAGGTCAGGGTTTGGCGCCGTCCTGACGGCCCTCGAAGAAGCGTTTCACGCTGTCGAAGAAGCCGTGGCTTTGCGGGTGCGCCTCTTCCGTGCAGCTCTGGGAGAATTCCTCCAGAAGCTTGCGCTGTTTAGGCGTAAGATTGACCGGCGTTTCGACGAAGATCTCGACATTAAGGTCGCCGCGCTCGCGCGCGCGCAACGCCGTCATGCCCTTGCCCTTGAGGCGGAAGCGGCGTCCGGTTTGCGCGCCCGCTGGAATCGTCACCCTAGTGCGCACGCCCTCGATCGTCGGGATCTCGACGTCGCCGCCGAGCGCTGCCGTCGCCATCGGCACCGGCGCGCGGCAAAACAGGTCCGCCCCGTCACGTTCGAACAATTCGTGCGGCCGCACTGAGAGGAACAGGTACAAATCGCCCGGCGGACCGCCGCGCATGCCGGCGTCGCCTTCGCCCGACAGGCGGATGCGCGTGCCGTCCTCGACGCCGGCGGGGATTTTCACGCGCGAGGTGCGGTCTTTCGGCGTCAGCCCGCGGCCGTTGCACACGCGGCAGGGGTTCTTGATCGTTTGGCCCATGCCGTTGCAGGTCGGGCAGGTGCGCACCACGCGGAACATGCCTTGGCTCGCACGCACCTGGCCGGCGCCGCCGCATGTGCGGCAGGTCTCGGGCGCAGCTGCGCCTTCCGCGCCGTCTCCGCCGCAAGCGTCGCACGCGACCGCCGAAGTGATCGCAATGTCCCGCTCGACGCCGGTGAAGGCCTGCTCCAGCGTAATCTCGAGATCGTAGCGCAAATCCTGGCCGCGTTGCGGCCCGCGCGGGCGCTGCGCTCCCCGGCCAAAAATGTCGCCGAAGTCGCCGCCGAAGATTTCATTGAACAGATCGGAGAAGTCCGCGAAGCCGGGGCCGGCGCCGGGGCCTGCGCCGTTCTGGAAGGCGGCGCGGCCGAAGCGGTCATAGCGGGCGCGCTTTTCCGGATCGGAGAGCACGGCATACGCTTCGCTGATCTGCTTGAACTTTTCTTCCGAGATCTTGCAGCCGGGATTCTGATCCGGATGGTGCTTCATCGCGAGTTTGCGATAGGCGCTCTTCAGCGCCGCAGCATCGGCGTTTCGGTCCACCCCGAGAACGGTATAGAAGTCTTCGTCAGTCATGCGACGCAAGCCTTGCGCTCAAGGCCTCCCCCGCGGGCGGGGGAGGCGAGAGTGAGCTGACAGGCGCGTGATCGGATCACGCGCTCTTCTTGTTTTGACCGTCCACTTCCTCAAACTCAGCGTCCACGACGGCGTCGTCGCCCGGCCGCGCGCCGGCGTCGCCGCCCGCATTAGGCTGGGCGTAAATCGCCTCGCCGATCTTCATCGAAGCCTGAACGAGGATTTGCGTCTTGGCCGCGATGTCGCTTGCGTTGTCGCCGGCGAGCGCGGCGCGCAGATCGGCGATCGCGGATTCGATCGCGCCCTTATCGGCGGCGGAGATTTTCTCGCCGTGCTCGGCGAGTTGCTTCTCCGTGCCGTGGATGAGCGCTTCGCCCTGGTTCTTGGCTTCAGCCAGCTCGCGGCGCGCTTTGTCTTCGCTGGCGTGCTCTTCGGCTTCGCGAACCATGCGCTGGATGTCCGTTTCCGACAGCCCGCCCGAAGGCTGGATGCGCATGCTCTGCTCTTTGTTGGTCGCCTTGTCTTTGGCTGAAACCGAAACGATCCCGTTGGCGTCGATGTCGAAGGTCACCTCGATCTGAGGCATGCCGCGCGGCGCTGCGGGAATGCCGATGAGATCGAACTGGCCGAGCGGGCGGTTGTCGGCCGCCATTTCGCGCTCGCCTTGGAACACGCGGATGGTCACAGCCTGCTGGTTGTCCTCAGCGGTGGAGAAGATCTGGCTCTTCTTCGTCGGGATCGTGGTGTTGCGCTCGATCAGGCGCGTGAACACGCCGCCGAGCGTTTCGATTCCGAGCGATAGCGGCGTGACGTCGAGCAGAACGACGTTCTTCACGTCGCCTTGCAGCACGCCCGCCTGAATCGCGGCGCCGACCGCCACGACCTCATCGGGGTTGACGCCCTTGTGCGGTTCGCGGCCGAAGAATTCCTTCACGACCTGCTGGATCTTGGGCATGCGCGTCATGCCGCCGACGAGGACGACTTCCTGGATGTCTGACGGCTTGAGGCCTGCATCCTTCAGCGCCGCCTTGCACGGTTCGAGCGTGCGCTGCACCAGATCTTCCACGAGCTGCTCGTACTTGGCGCGCGTCAGCTTCATGTTGAGGTGAAGCGGATTGCGGTTCGCGTCCATCGAGATGAACGGCACATTGACGTCGTAATCCGTGCGCGAGGACAATTCCTTCTTCGCCAGCTCGGCGACTTCCTTCAGCCGCTGCAGCGCGAGCTTGTCCTGACGCAGATCGACGCCGTTCTGCTTTTTGAATTCGTCGGCGAGATAATTGAGGATGCGGATGTCGAAATCCTCGCCGCCGAGGAACGTGTCGCCATTGGTCGAGCGCACTTCAAACACGCCGTCGCCGATCTCCAGCACGGAGATGTCGAACGTGCCGCCGCCAAGGTCATAGACCGCGATGGTCTTGTTCTTGTCGGCCTTGTCGAGGCCGTAGGCCAGCGAAGCCGCCGTCGGCTCGTTGATGATGCGCAGCACTTCGAGGCCGGCGATGCGGCCGGCGTCCTTGGTGGCCTGGCGCTGGGCGTCGTTGAAGTAAGCCGGAACGGTGATGACGGCCTTGTCGACCTTTTCGCCGAGATAGGATTCCGCGGTCTCCTTCATCTTCTGCAGCACGAAGGCCGAGATTTCCGATGGCGCGTATTGCTTGTCGCGACCCTGGATCCAGGCGTCGCCGTTGGGCCCGCGCACGATCTTGTAGGGCACAAGGCCCGCGTCCTTCTTGACGATCGGGTCGTCGAAGGTGCGCCCGATCAGGCGCTTCACGGCGTAATAGGTGTGCTCCGCATTGGTGACGGCCTGGCGAACGGCCTGCACGCCGATCAGACGCTCGCCGCTTTCTGTAAACGCCACGACGGACGGCGTGGTTCGCGCGCCTTCGGAGTTTTCCAGGACCTTGGGCTGGCCGCCCTCCATGACCGCCGCGCACGAATTCGTGGTGCCGAGGTCGATCCCGATCACTTTGCTCATTGTGCCTTTTCCTCAGTCTTGTTTGCGGCGACGCGCGGCCGACATGGTTGGACCTGAAACTCAGCGCCCAATCGGCCTTTGCGCCCCTCAAGCTGGTGGAGCCCTTTCGCCGCCAGGTCATGCGCCCTGATTCGGCGAATTCCTGGCTGATATGGGGGGTGAGGCGGGCCGCGCAAGAACCCTTTTTTCAGTGCGGTGAATTGCAGCGCACCTGGGGCGAAGCAGGCTATAGCTTTGCGCGCGCACGGCGAACGGAGGGCGAACATCATGGCGCGGTCGCACACGGACGGGGCAGCCGCGCTGGACGGGTTCCGCTTGCTGCCGGGTCATTTGGCGCGACCAGAGCAGGAAACGCTGCTCGCTTTGGTGTTCGCGGGCATGAAGCAGGCGCCGCTCTACATCCCGCGGATGCCGAAATCCGGCGCGCCGATGAGCGTGCGGATGACGAATTTCGGGACGCTGGGCTGGGTGACCGACAAGGCGCAGGGCTACCGCTACGAAAGCGTCCACCCGGAGACGGGGCGGCCATGGCCGCCGATCCCGGGCATGCTTCTGCAATTATGGAACGACCTCACCGGTTATCCGGCGGAGCCGGAGGCCTGCCTAGTCAATGTCTATGAAGGCGACGCCCGCATGGGCCTGCATGTCGACGCCGACGAGGAGGCCTGGGACGCGCCGGTGCTGTCGATCTCGCTGGGCGACACGGCCGTGTTTCGCATCGGCGGCGTCGTGCGCTCCGATCCGACCCGCTCCGTGCGGCTCGCCAGCGGCGACGTCTGCCTGCTGGGCGGGCCTTCGCGGCGCGCCTATCACGGAATCGACCGCGTGCTTGCCGGCACGTCCCGCCTGTTGCCGAAAGGCGGAAGGATCAATCTGACGCTGCGGCGCGTGCGGCCCGCGCAAGCCCCGCCCAGTCGCCCGTAATCGCGAACGTCCTCGACGGCGTCTGCACATTGACGAACAAGGTCGAGCCGTCCGGCGAGAAACAGGCACCGCAAATCTCAGACTGTGCGGGATGCGCATTGCGCGCGATGGCGTAGCTTGCGCCTGTGGCGGTCAGGCCGCGGACGAAATTGTCGCCGGCGCCGTCCTCGCACAGGATCAGATCGCCCCAAGGCGCTGCGACGATGTTGTCGACCTTGTCGAAATGCTGATCGCTTGCGCTTTCGGCGAACAAATCGAGCGTGTCGCCCTCGGGGCCGGGATTGAGGCGCCACACCTGGCCGCGCCGCGCGGCGCCGCCGGTCGTGCTGGCGAAATAGATCGCCGGCCTGCCGCTTTCGATCGCCAGCGCCATGCCTTCGCCGCGCGCGAACAGCGCGGCGCCGCGGGCGTGGCCGCGCTCCTTGAGGTCGCCGTCGGGGGAATCGACGTGGTCGAGATCGACCCAGCGCACCGGCAGGCGCGCGCCGATGGCGATGTTGCGGCCGCGCCAATTGCGCGTATCGCCCTGCGCCCATTCCGCCAGCGCCAAGGCTTGCAGACGCCCGCCGCGCGCGAGTTCGCCCGGCGCATCCGGGAGGAACCGATAGAGGAGGCCTTCCTCCTCATCTTCTGTCTGGTAGACGATTCCACTTGTCGGATCGACCGCGGCGGCCTCGCGGCGAAAGCGCCCCATCGCGACAAGCGGTTCCGGCCGCACCAGGCCGCGCGCGGTCGCAGGGACTTCGAAGGCGAAGCCGTGCGGCTTCGTTGCGTTCGCGCCCGCGGTCTCGAGCGTCTCTTCGCACGACAGCCAGGCGCCCCAGGGGGTCGCGCCGCCGGCGCAATTCGTCGCCGTGCCGGCGACGCTGAGAAAGGATTGCTCCACCCGCAGCGTGCGCACGTCAACGATCAGCGTCGTGGTTCCGCCGAGCAAAGGCCGCCCGTTCGGCGCGCGGTCATAGATGAGATCGCGATCGATCGCGGCGGCCACGTCCGCCTCG
>CAZMRN010000173.1:3815-5266 GCA_964568575.1 uncultured Caulobacteraceae bacterium | reverse complement strand
CGGCGCGAAACCGGCGTGATCGGCCCCGCGCTCGGAGACCGCAGCTATAGCCTCTATCTGATCCATGTTCCCGTGATCATCGCCCTCATCGACGTCACGCGCGCGTTCGAGCTCGATGCGCTGAGATCATTTCCTATTTTCGCAAGCGTCAGCGTGGCGCTGTCCCTGGCGCTGGCGCAAGCGATGTATGTCTGGGTCGAGAAGCCCGCGATCGCGATAGGCCGACGGCGGCGCATTCCTGTCGCTGCGCGGTAAGCGTCATCGCCCCCATCGACCGGCTTCGCCGGCTGCTTCCCCCGCAAGCGGGGGAAGAAAGTGCGCTACTCTTCGCTCCCCCGCGCGCGAGGGAGCTGGCCGCGAAGCGGACTGTGGGGGCATCTACGCCCCCTCCTTAGGGCCGCTAGGCCGAAATCTGATGCGCCGCGCCTGCGTCGCGCGCCGGGCTCTCTTCGCGCGCGGCTTCCAGGCGCTCCGTCAGCGCGCGGTATTGCGCCCACAAGGCTTGCGGCACGCGCTCGCCGAACCGCTCATAGAAAGCGGGGATCAGCGCGGCCTCTTCGGCCCACGCCTCGGCGTCGACCGACAGCAGCAGCTGCAGCTGCGCCGGCGAGAGATCGAGCCCGGCCGTGTCGAGCGCGCCCGGCGCCGGCAGACGCCCGATCGGCGTCGCCTTCGCGGCGGCGCGCCCGTCGAGGCGCTCGAAAATCCATTTCAGCACGCGCACATTGTCGCCGAAGCCGGGCCACACGAACTTGCCGCGCTCATCCTTGCGGAACCAGTTCACGAAATAAATTTTCGGCAGCTTCGAAGCATCCGCCTTGGCCCCGAGCTTGAGCCAATGGGCGAAATAGTCGCCCATGTTGTAGCCGCAGAACGGCAGCATCGCGAACGGATCGCGGCGCAATTCGCCGACCTTGTTCTCCGCCGCAGCGGTCCCCTCGGAGGCGACGTTCGCCGCGAGGAACACGCCGTGCGCCCAATCGAACGCTTCCGTCACCAGCGGCACCGCGCTCGCGCGGCGGCCGCCGAACAGGATGGCCGAGATCGGCACGCCCTTTGGGTCCTGCCATTCCGGCGCGATCGACGGCGCCTGGCCGGCATGCACCGCAAAGCGCGCGTTCGGATGCGCGGCGGGGAATTTCGAATCCGGCAGCCAGGGATTGCCCTGCCAATCGGTGAGGCCGGGCGGGGGCGTTTCGGTCATGCCTTCCCACCAGACGTCGCCGTCCGCGGTCAGCGCGACATTCGTGAAAACGACGTTCTCTTTCAGCGAATCGAGCGCGTTCTTGTTGGTCTTTTCGCTGGTGCCCGGCGCCACGCCGAAGAATCCGAATTCCGGATTGACCGCATAAAGCCGCCCATCGTCGCCGAAGCGCATCCAGGCGATGTCGTCGCCGACGGTTTCGGCTTTCCAGCCTGGCAGCGTCGGCTGCAGCATGGCGGGAGGGGTT
>CAZMRN010000173.1:1239-3734 GCA_964568575.1 uncultured Caulobacteraceae bacterium | reverse complement strand
GTGCTCGGCCAGCCAGCCTTCGTCGCGCGCCATCACCGAAGCGATGCGCAGCGCGTAGCATTTCTTGCCGAGAAGCGCATTGCCGCCATAGCCCGAGCCGTACGACCAGATCTCGCGCGTCTCCGGGAAATGCACGATCCATTTCTCGTCATTGCACGGCCAGGGCACGTCCTTCTGGCCGGCGGCGAGCGGGGCGCCCAATGTGTGGACGGCCGGCACGAAGAAGCCGTCTTCGCCCAATTGATCGAGCGCTGCTTTGCCCATGCGCGTCATCACGCGCATCGAAATGGCGACATAGGCGCTATCGGTGATCTCGACGCCAAGCGCTGAAATCTTCGAGCCGAGCGGCCCCATGCAGAACGGCACGACATACATCGTGCGCCCCCGCATGCAGCCGTCGAACAGGCCGTCGAGACGCGCGCGCATCTCGTGCGGGTCGGCCCAATTGTTGGTCGGGCCGGCGTCGATCTCTTTTTCGGAGCAGATGAAGGTGCGGCTCTCGACGCGCGCCACGTCGCGCGGATCGGAGGCGGCGTAAAACGAGTTCGGCCGCTTGGCCGGATTGAGCCGCTTGAGCGTGCCGGCCGCGACCAGCTCGTCCGTCAGCGCCGTCCATTCCGCGTCCGACCCGTCGCACCAATAGACCCTGTCGGGCTTGGTCAGCGCCGCGATCCGGTCGACCCACGCGATCAGGCCTTGATGTTTCGTGGGGGCTTCTGCGAGCCCCGGGATGTCGGACGATGCCACCAGCGATCTCCTCAACGCCTAGCGCCGGCTGCGCCTGCTCGATACGCAGCGTCAGCCTTAATGTGCGGGCTCTCCCCCTGCCCTCGGTTCAGACCAAACAGGTTGATGACCGATCGTCAATGTGCGCGCACGCCGCCGACCGCCCGTCCCTGAACCTGCCGCGGTCTCAAGCAAGGACCGCGCCGGACCGCGCGAAGCCTTCTCATTCACCATGCGGTTCCGAAAGAGCGGCCCAATGTCGCTCTCGGTCATCGGCGGGCGCGCCTAAAGCCTCCCCACCCCGGTGATGCAGCTCGACAGCATGAACAGCACAACCAGCGCGATCAGCGCCGCGATGGTCACCGTCGCGGCGTAGCCCATGGCGCGGTCGGGCGGGGTTTTCATCAGCGGCGGCAGGCCGCGCAGCAGCAGCCAGGCGCCCAGCCCCATCCCAATCAGCCCGATCCACCACACCGGCGGCCACAGCGCGAACACCCCGCTCAGGAAGGCCGGCGTGGCGGCGTAGGCCGCGACCTTGAGGGCGGCGAGGTCGTCCTTGTCGGCCTCGAACTGGTCGGCCAGGGCGTTGATCAGCACGCCCAGAAAATAGATCAGCGCGACCGACAGCGCGAAAGCCACGACGCCCGAAGTCAGCGCCTGTCCCAGATCGACGCGCACGACCTGCCCGCCGATGCGCTCGCCGAACAGGGTCTGGCCGATGAAGCCGAACAGCGGCGGGATGGCCGCCAGCGGGGCGACATAGCCCAGCAGGATCGCCGCCGGCGTCGTCCGCTCGTCGCGGATCTGCGCCCATTCCGTATCCGGCTTCACCACGAGACCATAGGCGCGGCTGAGGATGAACTCCGCCTTCTGACGCGCGGCGGCGGCGCGCTGCGACCCCGCGCGCGCGCCAGCGCCGTTTGCGCCCTCGTTCTGATCGGAAGCCATTGGGCGCCACTCCTTTTGCATCGCCGCAGCGCTCGCCTGCGCCTAAACCAATTGGATGGGAACCCCATATTGCGCCAGCTTGGCGTCGCGCGTCATCAGCGTAAGGCGCTCGATCCTGGCCTGCGCGACGAGCATCCGGTCGAACGGGTCGGCGTGGATGTCCGGCAACGCCACGACGGCGAGCGCATGGGCCGCCTCCACCGGCAGCACGGCGATCCCGGCGGCGGCGATGGCCGCCTGAAAATCCGCAGGCAGGGATAGCTTCTGCTCGCCCGCCTTGATCGCCAGCTCCCACAGCGACGCGGCGCTGACCATGACGGGAATGTCGGGGTCGTCGAGGGTGTCCTGCACCGCCGGCGACAGCATCCCGGCGCTGTCGTCGAGGCGCCACAACAGCACTTGGCTATCGAGCAGGATCATGAGGATCGGCGTCGCTTGCTTGGCCGAACAGGGCCTCGATTTCGGGATCGGGATCGAACGCGTCCGGCGCAATCCAGATCCGTCCGTTCAAGACGCCGCGCGGGCGCCGCGGCTTCTCCGGCTGCACGGCGGGCGAGAGCACGACCGCCGGCCGGTTGGCGCGCGCGATCACAACCTCGTCGCCGGCGAGCGCACGCTCGATCAGCCGCGACAATTGCGTCTTGGCCTCATGGACGTTGACGACCACTTTAGTCATTGAATATGACTAACTTAGCTAATTTGTCTCGTCAAGCTACGCCTTGAACGGGTCGCGCATCAGAATCACGTCGTCCCTCTCGGGCGAGGTGGAGACCAGCGCCGCAGGGCAGCCGATCAATTCCTCGATGCGGCGGATATATTTG
>CAZMRN010000173.1:0-1220 GCA_964568575.1 uncultured Caulobacteraceae bacterium | reverse complement strand
TTGATCGCCTTGGCCGGCAGATCGCGCGAGGAACGCGCCCCGCGCGTGGATTTCTTCCAGCCGTCGACGCGCTCATAGATCGGCTCGACCGCGGCCTGCTCCTTCACGCCGGCGGGCAGATAATCGAGCACGCGATCGCCGATCTTGTAGCCGACGCATATTTTGATGTCCTCGAAACCATCGAGCACGTCGAGCTTGGTCAGCGCCACGCCGTCGACGCCGTTGATCGCTACGCTTTGGCGCACCAGCACCGCGTCGAACCAGCCGCAGCGGCGCGGACGGCCCGTATTGGTGCCGAATTCGTGGCCCGCTTCGCCCAGCCTCTTGCCGATGTCGTCGTGCAATTCGGTCGGGAACGGTCCGCCGCCGACGCGCGTCGTGTAGGCTTTCACCAGCCCCAGCACATACGTGATCGCGCGCGGCCCCAGGCCCGAGCCCGCCGCCGCCTGCCCGGCCGCGACATTCGACGAGGTCACGAACGGATAGGTGCCGTGATCGACGTCGGGCAGCGCGCCCTGCGCGCCCTCGAACAGGATTTTCTTGGATTGGCTGCGAGCAGCCTCCAGCACGCGCCAGGCCGGCTTCGCGTACGGCAGAATGGTTTCCGCGATCTGTAACAAAGACTGCTTCAGCGCAGCGGGGTCGATCTCGTCCATCTCAAGCCCGCGGCGCAGCGCATTGTGGTGGGCGGTGAGGCGGTCGATCTTCCAGGCGATGGCGTCGGCGTCGGCGAGATCGGCGACCCGGATCGCGCGACGGCCGACCTTATCCTCATAAGCGGGGCCGATGCCGCGCCGCGTGGTGCCGATCTGGGCGCCGCCGGCCTGCGCCTCGCGCGCAGCGTCGAGATCGCGGTGGAACGGCAGAATAAGGCAGGCCTGATCGGACACGACCAGCATGTCGGGGCTGATCGCCACGCCCTGCCCACGCAGCTTGGCGATTTCATCGGCGAGCGCCCAAGGGTCGACCACGACGCCATTGCCGATGACAGACAGCTTCCCCTGCACCACCCCGCTCGGCAGCAGCGCGAGCTTGTAGGTCGTATTGCCCACCACCAGCGTGTGCCCGGCGTTGTGGCCGCCCTGGAAGCGCACCACCACGTTGGCGCGGTGGCACAGCCAATCGACGATCTTGCCTTTTCCCTCGTCGCCCCATTGGGCGCCGACCACGACCACGGCTGACATGGCTACGGCTTCTCCGCCTGCCCGGCGGGTCTCGCA
>CAZMRN010000172.1:0-5277 GCA_964568575.1 uncultured Caulobacteraceae bacterium | reverse complement strand
CAATCTGCGCTTTTTCGACGCCGCCGACGCCGATGGCGACGGCCGCCTCCGTCTCGAGCCGCGCCCCGCGCCGCGCTGAACCGGCAGGCCTCCAACCCCGCCGACTGCGCCGCCCTTCGGGGCGGCGCTTTTTTTTTTGGCTGCGTCGCCGGCCGTGTCGCGCTACACCGCGCGCCCCATGCGCCTCGACGCCTACCCCGTGCGCGCCATGCTGAAGCTGGCGGGACCCGTGGCGCTTGCGCGCCTCGGCATCATGGGCATGGGCCTTGTGGACGTGATCGTCGTCGGACAACTGGCGCCCGATGAACTCGCCCATCAGGCGTTGGCCTGGGCGCCCACCGGCGTGGTGCTGGTGACCGCGATCGGCCTGTTGACGGGCGTGCAGGTGTTGGCGGCGCGCGCGATCGGCGAAGGCGCGCCGTCGCGCGCAGGCGCGGTCTGGCGCAAAGGGCTGATGGTCTCGGCCTTGGCCGGCGGACTCGCCGCCCTGGCGCTCATTATGCTCGGCGGCCGGGTGTTCACCAGTTTCGGCATCGCGCCTGAACTCGCGGCGCCCTCCGCCGTGGTGATGCAATGGCTCGCGCTCTCGCTGCCGCTGCATCTGTTCTATGTGGCGACGGCGTTCTTTCTGGAATCCATCAAGCGTCCGATGGCGTCGATGGTGGTGATGTGGCTCGCCAACGGCGTCAATCTTGCGCTCAATCTTCTGCTCGTGCCGGAATACGGCGCACTGGGCTCTGCGTGGGCGACCGGCGGCGCGCGGCTTTTCCTCGCCGGCGTGTTGATCTGGTGGGTGCTGCGCCTGCCGGATGCGCGCGCGCTCGGCGAGCGCGGCGGCGGCGAGGGCGTGCGTTATGGCGCGCTCATGCAGGTGGGCGCGGCTGCGGCGTTGAGCCAGGCGGCGGAGGCGGGCGCCTTCTCCTGGATGACCATCGTTGCGGGACGCATCGGCGCCGAGGCGGTCGCGGCGTATCAGATCCTTCTGAACATGCTGGCCGTGGTGTTCATGATTGCGCTGGGCCTCGCATCGGCCACTTCGGTGCTCACGTCCGAAGCGGTGGGGCGGCGCGCGAACGCCGACGCCGCGCGCGCAAGCTGGACGGGCCTTGCGCTCAACACCGTGCTGATGGCCGCAGCCGCGATCATCCTGCTCGCGTTCGCCGCTCCGATCGCGCGCGCCTACACCGCAGATATCGCGATCTCTGCGCTGGTGGCCTCGCTGATGGGTTTGGCTGCGGCGATCCTTGCGCCCGACGGCGGACAAGTCGTGGCTGCCGCGGCCTTGCGCGCGCGCGGCGACAACTGGTTCCCGACGGCGAGCCATGTGGTCGCCTACGCCCTGGTGATGCCGGTTCTGGGCTTCTGGTGGGGCGAAACGCAAGGGCAGGGCGTCGCCGGCCTCATGCTCGCGATCTTCTGGGCGAGCTGCCTGTCCGTGGCGGTGCTGGGCGCGCGTCTGATGTGGCTGACGCGCTCGCCCGTGCGCGTCGCCGCCTAGCGCGGACCGGGCGGCGCATAGCGCGCCACCCAGGCCTGCACCTCGCCATACCAACGAATGGAATTCTGCGCGTTGAGCACCCAATGGTTCTCGTTGGGAAAATAGACGAGCCGCGACGGCACGCGGCGCACTTGCAACGTGTTGAACAATTCGATGCTCTGATTGACCGGCACGCGACGATCCTGCGCGCCATGGATGATCAAAGTAGGCGTCGCGAAATGCGCCGCCGCCATGTGCGGCGAGTTGCGCTGGAAGTCCTCAGGCCGCTCCCAATACTCGAAGAAGCGGTTCCGCCCGGCGCCGTAATCGGCCGCGATCTGCGTGTAGGCGTTGTAGACCGGCGCGTGCGCGACCAACGCCTTGAACGGGTGCGGCCGCCCAAGCAGGACGGACGCGAGGTAGCCGCCATACGAGCCGCCGGCGGCGACCATGCGATCGGCGTCGATCCAGGGCTTGGCGCGAAACCAATCGGCGGCGGCGATCGTGTCGGCGTAGGGCAGATCGGCGCGGTTGGGATTGATGGAATCGGCGAAGGCTTCGCCGAACCCGCTCGAGCCATGAAAATTGTGCCACGCCACGACATAGCCCCACGCCGCGAACACCTGCGCGTTCCAGCGCCACGACCAGCCGTCAGTGACGCCGACATGCGGTCCGCCGTGCAATAACAGCAGCAGCGGCCAGCGTTTCGCGGGATCAAAACCCGGCGGATAGGTGATCCACATCTGGATCGGCGCGCCATCGGCGCCGGCGTATGTGACGCTCTCCACGCGGCCCAGCGCCGTGTTCGCGAGGGTTGCGTCATTGACGTGCGAGAGCGCAGCGACGGCGCCGGTGCGCGGATCGATGCGCACAAGCTCCGGCGGCGCGGAAAAGGATTGCCGCTGACCCACGAGCGCATCGCGCGCGGCGGCAAGGCCAGTGATGTCGTGCTCTCCGGTCAGCGCGCGCGGCGGGGCGCGTCCGGCGGCTTCGAATGCGTAAACGCGGCGCGTGCCCGCGTCATCGACTGCGCCGAACAGCGTGCGGGAATCCCCCGACCAAACTACCGCAGGAATGGAGCGATCGAAGGATTCGGTGAGCGTGCGCGTGCGCCGGCGCATGCGGTCGTACAATACAAGCCGCGTTCGGTCTGCGTAATAGCGCGGGATGCGGGCGGAGGCGAAAGCCAGCATACGTCCGTCGGGGCTGTAGACGGGCTCTTCGTCGAGAGCGGGATTGTGTGCTGTGATGTTGCGCGCGTCTGAGCCGTTGGTGGCGATGAGGATGATGTCGTTGTTCTCCTCCACGCCCGTGGGGTCCACATTGGCGACGAAGGCAAACTCGCGCCCATCCGGCGAGACATCGAACGGCGCGCCGCCCAATTCATTGAACGCCACGGAATAGCCGCTTGAGCGCGTGACCGGCGCCGGCGCGCCGCCATCGAGATCGGCGACGAAGATGTGCCAAGCGCGATCGTCGAGGAGCGTGTCCCACGCGCTGATCGGCGCGCGATCCCACGCCATCGCGGTGACGCGCGATTGCGCGCGCTCGGCCAACCGTTCCGCTTGTGCAGTCCAGTCGTCGAGATCGCTCCACACGCGGCTCACGAACGCGATGCGCCGCGATCCGCCGACCCAGTGCGGTCGCGCAGCGCCGGTCGCGACGGAGGTGACCCGCACAGGCGCGCCGCCGGTCGCGGCGATGACATAGACTTGCGGTGCTGCATCGCCCTCGCGCCGGGCCGTGAACGCGATCATGCGCCCATCCGGGCTCCAGACGGCGTCGGATTCGCTGGTGCGATCCTGCGTCAGCTGCCGCGGCGGGCGCGCGCCATCGACGGCGTAAAGCCAAAGATCGGACGATCGGCTCTCGTCGGCGGGATCGATGCGCGTGATCGAAACCGCCGCCTGCGTCCCATCCGGCGACAGCGCTGGCGCGCCGACCCGCGCAAGCCGCCACATCGCCTCGGCCGTCAGCGTCTGCTGCGCATGCGCCGCGCCCTGTCCCGAAAGCGCCAAAGCCAGCGCCAAAGTCGGCGCCCAGAGCCGCATCATCCGCACCATCCCAACCTCGCCGCCTCTCGGGGTCGTATCAGGCGACGATGCAGTCTGCGAGGGCGCTTCGATGGGCGTCCACCAGCCTTGCGTCCCTGGGGGGTGTTGGGGCGCGCTGCGGCTGGTAGCATGCGCCCCATGAACGACTCTTTCGACGTCATCGTGATCGGTTCCGGCCCCGGCGGCTATGTCGCGGCGATCCGAGCCAGCCAATTGGGCCTGAAGACCGCGATCGTGGAGCGCGACGCGCTCGGCGGCGTCTGCCTGAATTGGGGCTGCATTCCCACCAAGGCGCTGCTGCGCTCGGCCGAGGCGTTCCGCATCATCCGGCACGCCAAGGAATACGGCCTCAGCGTCGAAGCCGCCGCTTTCGACCACAAGGCGCTGATCGCGCGCTCGCGCGCGGTGGCGCAGCGTCTGTCGAGCGGGGTGACGTTTCTCATGAAGAAGAACAAAATCGCCGTGATCAACGGCGAGGCGCGACTGGAGAAGGGCGACGCCGCGCCGCGCGTCCTGATCAAGGCGAAGGACAAGCCTGAGACGGCGTATGCGGCCAAGCACGTCGTGCTGGCCACTGGCGCACGGGCGCGCACCATCCCGGACATCGGCCTTGCGCCCGACGGCGCACGCATCTGGACGTATCGTGAAGCCATGACGCCGCCGGCCTGGCCGGAAAGCCTTCTCGTGTTCGGCTCCGGCGCCATCGGCATCGAATTCGCCAGCTTTTATGCAGCGTTCGGCGTGAAGGTCACCGTGATCGAAATGCTCGACCGCATCCTTCCGGTGGAGGACGAAGAAATTTCCACGATGGCGAAAAAGCGCTTCGAGAAGGAAGGCATCGTCATCAAGACCGCGGCGAAGGCCACGGCGCTGAAGGCGACGAAGGCGGGCGTCGAAGCGACGATCGAGATCAACGGCAAGACGGAAACGATCGCCGCTTCGCATGCGATCCTTGCAGTCGGCATCGTCGGCAACGTTGAAGGCCTGGGACTTGAAGCGCTCGGCGCAACGATCGATCGCGGCCACGTCGTCGTCGACGGGTATGGACGCACAGGGGTGAAGGGCCTTTACGCCATCGGCGACGTCGCAGGCGGACCCTGGCTTGCGCACAAGGCGAGCCACGAAGGCGTTGTCTGCATCGAGAAAATCGCCGGCCTCGATCCGCACCCGCTGTCCGCTTCGCGCATCCCCGGCTGCACCTATTCGCATCCGCAAATCGCGTCGATCGGGCTGACTGAAGCCAAAGCCAAGGCCGCTGGTCGAAACGTGCGCGTCGGCCGCTTCCCGTTTGCGGGCAATGGCAAGGCGATCGCGCTGGGCGAAGACCAGGGCCTTGTGAAAACCATATTCGACGCCGAGACGGGCGAACTGCTTGGCGCGCACCTGATCGGCGCCGAGGTCACGGAGCTGATCCAGGGTTTCGCCGTGGCGATGACCGGCGAACTCACGGAGCGCGAATTGATGGAGACCATCTTCCCGCATCCGACGCTGTCGGAAACCATGCATGAAGCCGTGCTCGATGCGTATGGCCAGGTGCTGCATGCCTAAGCGCGCCGCGTGAGACGCTGGGCGTCGATCGTCGTCGCGCTGGCTGCTGTCGGCGTTGCGCACGCCGCCGCGGGGCCGCCGCCGCAGGGCTACGCCGCAACGCCGGCGGTTAGCGATGCGGCAGGCGCCTTCGGCGGCAGCATCCGCGTGCTTGACCAGGCCGGAGACGTCACCGCGCTCGGCGGCGATGTCTCGGTT
>CAZMRN010000171.1:4558-5282 GCA_964568575.1 uncultured Caulobacteraceae bacterium | reverse complement strand
TGATGATGCAGGCCCAGTAGAGCGCGGCCGGGCCGCTCGCGACGCGGATCGGAACGCGCGGCGATGTTTCGGGCGCTGCCGCTGGTCGTCGCCGGCGGCGTCGCCTACAGCGCCGGCGCGCTGAGCGCCTTCGGCGCCGACGCGGGGGAGTGATCATGCGCGCCTTGGATGCTCGCCATCACGCGCACATCGCTGCAGACGTGCGCATCGACCTTCTGGCGTTTCCGAACCTGAGCGAGGTCGATATCGCACAGATTTTCGCGCATTTCAGCGGACGAAGACTTCCCGGGCGCAAGCTCGACGGCGATCGTTCGGTGATCATTCCTGCGCAGGGCGATACGCTCTATGGCGGCGTGAAAATCAAAGGCGCGGGCTTTCGCGGCGGGCGCGTGCGCATGGATCGCCGGCACGACAAGCCCTATCCGCTGCCGCGCTACGACGCCGAGGGCGCAGGCACGATCGACGCCGCGAAAGACCATGGCCGCGCGCTCGGCGGCGCAATG
The DNA here is from genome assembly GCA_964568575.1 of uncultured Caulobacteraceae bacterium. GTDB lineage: Bacteria > Pseudomonadota > Alphaproteobacteria > Caulobacterales > Aquidulcibacteraceae > RI-43. The sequence continues at coordinate 4,779 of CAZMRN010000171.1, read as the reverse complement.
TCGTATCAGCAGGCCCGCCAAGAGGTCGCGGTTGCACGCCATCTTGCGGCGGCCGGGGTGCGCGTGTTTCCGGCGCTCGGCTACGGTGCGGTGCGGCGCGATGGGGGCGTCAGCTGGTTCTGCGCGCTGGATTGGCCGCGCGACGGCGCGCCGGACTGGTGGACGCTGACGCGCGACCGCGACGGCGCGTTGCGCGCCGCGCACGCCTTGGGCGAGACGCA
>CAZMRN010000171.1:0-4541 GCA_964568575.1 uncultured Caulobacteraceae bacterium | reverse complement strand
ACCAAGACGTCTATCTCGTGCTGAGCGGCCTAGTCGCGCACCAAAATGCGCTCATCCGCAAGGATTTCCACACCGCCCACATCGCCGGGCCGAACGACTCGCCGCTGGCGCTTCTGTCGTACTTTCTGTTCGACATGAATTTCATTATCGCCCAGTTCGTTCACGACCGCCACATGCCCGACATCGCCGATCATCGCGTGCGGGCGAAGGAGGCGTATGTCCAGGCGCTGACCGGGAATGCGTTTTCGGTCGACGCCATCGACCGCTTCAAAACGCTTTTGGTGGAGCTGAAATACGCAGACTGGGAGATGGATCGGCGCATCGCGCGCCTCGCAGCGGATCCGATCGGGCGCACGCTTCTGCAATCGTTCATCGCCGAGAGCGGCGAGGCGGCGCTGTACGGCGATCTGCCCGCGCCCGAGACGCCCGCTGCGCCGTCGCCGCAGCCGCAACGGCGCCGGTTGTCGTGGCTGCGCTGGCTGCGTTGAGCGCAGACTAATCGTGAAAGCCACGCCCCTTCGGCAGAGTGCGCAGCGACAAGCCTTTTTCGTCGGTTAGATATTCATAGCCGATGCTCTGCCAACGCTTGTCGGGATCGGCCTCCTCGTAGCGGCGCCGGCGGGCCGCGCGATCCGCCGCATGCACCATCGCCAGGTGATAGAAAATCAGATCGGCTTTCGGAAAGCGCCCGCCGCGGCGCGCCTGCAGCGGCGCCTTGAGGCCGTGCAGCGGCCTCGGATCGAAGGCGTGGTCCGCGCGCAAGCGAAACAGGCGCGCCACCATCTTGCGGCCCCACAGGCCGTCGGCGCGAAACTGATCCCGGCTATCCCACAATTCGCGCAGACGCACCGCATAGGCCGACAATCCAAACGCTGCGCCGCGGGCGATTACGCGCTCGGCGCGGATGCGAAAATCCTGCTCCAGGCGCTCGTCAGCGTCGACGCACACCGCCCATTGCCCGCCGAGGCGCAAGGCCTCCGCAACGAGCGCGCGGTGATTGCCGACCTCATCCCAGACCGGCCGATCGACAGGATTGCGCAACAGCGACAGCGTTGCGGGATGGCGGGCCAGGAAATCGGCCGATCCGTCGCTGGAGCCGTCGTCCAGCGCGACGATCCCATCGACCTGCGGGGCGACATTGTTCACGAAACCAGGAAGAAACCGCATGCCGTCGCGCACGGCGATCAGCGCCAGCATGCGCGTGCGCCGCGCAGCCGCGCTGCGCCACCCCCAGGACGGCACGACCATCATGACGCCGCCGGCGCCTCGAGCGCGTAGAGATCGTCCATATCGAGATGACGCACGCGGGCCCAATCCTCTTGCGCAGCGACGCGCCCATCCTTGAGCACCACGATGCGATCGCACACCGACAAAGTGCGGTGATGATGGCTGATCAGCAGCGTGGTGAAGCGGCCTGCGCGGCGTTTGATGGTTTCCAGGATCGCCTGCTCCGACACGCCGTCGATCGCATTGGTGGCCTCGTCCAGCACGAGCACTTCCGGCTCGCACAGAATGGCGCGCGCGAGCGCGATGCGCTGGCGCTGGCCGGCCGAGAGCCCCACGCCGCGGGCGCCGACGATGGTGGCGTAACCGTCGGGCAGCGCACGGATGAAATCATGCGCCTCCGCGAGGCGCGCGGCGCGTTCGACGTCGTGCTGCGTCGCGTGCGCCGCGGCGTAGGCGATGTTGTCGAACACGCTCGCGTTGACGAGATCGAGCTCCTGGCTGGCCACCGCAATGCGCGCGCGCCAGACGGCGGGATCGATGTCGCGCAAGGGGATGTCGTCGATGCGGATTTCGCCGGCGGTCGGCTCCACCAGTCGCGTGAGCAGATGCACGATGGTGCTCTTGCCGGCGCCGGAGCGGCCGATCAGCCCCGTCGCCTTGCCGGCGGGCAGAACAAAACGCGCCTCGCGCAGCGCCGCGCCGCTGCGCGCGCCGGTCTTGTAGGCGAAGGTCACCGCATCGAACGTGATCGCCGACGACAGCGGCGCATCGCGCACGTGGCCTGTGGGGGGCGGCGCCTGCGCATCGGCATCGAGCAGGTTTTCGACAGCCTCTAAGGCGCCGCTCCAACCCTGCAACTGCCCCCAACTCGCCTGTACGGCTTTGACGTACGGCTGCAGGCGGTACAACAACACCATGAACGCCGCGACAAGCGGAAAGCCGAAGCCCCAGCCCCACGCCGCGACGATCACGCCGAGCACGATCGCAGCGAACAGGATTTCGCTCAACGGCGCCAAAAGGCTTGCGCGCATTTGCAGGCGCAGCACGCCTGCGCGCACATCTTCAGACGCGGCGTCGAAGCGCGCCTGCTCGCGCGGCTGCTGATTGAACAGGCGAATGAGTTGCGCGGCGTGGATCACGTCGAGCATGCGCGCAGACAGAGTATTGTTGCGCGCGCTGACGGCGCGGCTCGGCGCCTGCAGGCGCTTGGCCAGAAACCCGTGCGCGGCGAGAATGAGTGCAAGCGCAGCGGCGACGATCAGCGTCAAATGCCACGACAAAGCGAGCAGAAACGAAAACAGGATCGCGGCGGCCGCGGCGTTGACGAGCAATGTCAGCGCCGCGTTCACCGCGTCGGCGGCGCGCCAGGATTCGTTGGCGAGCACGTTCATCAGCCGGCCGGCGTCGGCGTCGCGCACATAAGGGTAATCCACGCGCAACAGGCGCTGCGCGAGCGCGCTGCGGATGGCGTGGCCGGCCTGGCCGCACAGAGAGTGCGTCAAGGCGGCGTTGGCGTAGGCGACGATGTTCTTCAGCGCGATCAGCGCGAACATCAGCCCGGCGATCGCCGCGATCCGCGCGGCTGGCGCAAGTTCGGCCGCGAAGCCTCGCAGCCAGCCCGCAAGGCCTTCGCCGCCCGCTTGGTCCGCCCCAGTGAGCACGCCCAGCAGGGGAATGATCAGGCCGATGCCCAGGCCTTCCAGCGCGGCTGCGGTCAAGCCGAGCACGACGACCAGCGGCGCCGGCGCGAGCCGGGGGCCGGCGAGGCGCCAGATCGGCGACAGGCGTGAGGCGGCGAAGGCGGTCATGGGTCGAGGGCGATAGGCTTAGCGCAGCCGCGCCGCGCGGCGACAGGGTCTCACGTCACAGGCGAACCCCGCCGCGCGACGCGCCGTTCGATCGCCGCATACAGCGTCGCGGCGCGATGCGCCCAGGTGTGTCCCGCATGCGCGCGCGCCGCCGCCGCATCGCCCATAGCGCGCAGCCGCTTCGGGTCGGCGAGCGCGGCGGCGAGCTTGTCGACGAGTTCGCCATGCGTACGGAACGTCAACACGCTTTCGCCGTCGCGAAAGCCGAGCGCTTCGAGATCGTCCATCGCATCGGCGACTGGACACGCCCCTGCGCCCGCGCTTTCGAAGAATTTGGCCATCGGCTCGAGCCCCGGCGTCATCGGCGCGTCGCGCGCGGGCGCGCCCTCGGGCGCTGCGCCAAGCTCGGACGACACCGCCATGCAGGCCAGAAACGCGCTGAGCTTGGCGCCGAGTTTCGGATAGGGCGTCGGCGACAGACGGGTCACCTTCACGCCCGCCTCCTTCAGCGCGCGCTCGGCGACCTGGCGGCAGGCATAGGCGCTGCCATAGGACGCCACGCCCGCGCGTCGGCCCGGGCGCGGGGAAAACCGCGAAGGGTCGAACCCCTTGGGAACCCAGTCCGCGTGCACGCCCTCCGCCTCGAGTTTCGCCGCCACGGCGCGTCCCGAGGCGATGATGCTGTCGAAGCCGTGGCGTCGAAACGCCGGCGGCCATGCGCCCTGCAGCGAGGCGTCGAAAATGGCGCTGTAGTTCTGGATCACGTCATGATCCATCAGCACGCGCAGACCGCGATAGCCGCCCCAATCGAGCGTCTTGGCCACGTTGAGGCGGCGAAACGCGACGAACACGATGACCGCGTCGAACGCCCCCAACGCGACGGCGCCGCCGGGCGACGCCAGTACGCCGGCGTCGAGCGCCTCGAGGGTCGCGGGCGCGACGACAAAGCCCGGCAGCGTCGCGACCTGCGCCAGCATATCCTGCTCGAAGCGCGGCGTGACGTAAGGATGGTGAAGAACCAGAACGCGCACGCGGCCAAGATGGCGGCGGGGTGCGGCGGCGTCACGGTGGCGCGCGGACGCTTGCACCGATATTGCGCCGTTCCTCGCCCGGGCCCGCTCCACCGCTCGAGGGCGGAGGCGATCGGCCCCCCGACGCTTCCGGCTCGTCACCGCGGACGCATAGTCGTCCTGGCGGAGACGGAGGGATTCGAACCCTCGGTAGAGTTTTCCCCTACAACGCCTTAGCAAGGCGCCGCCTTAAGCCACTCGGCCACGTCTCCGGGAGGTTCGGCTTACTCGGGCGGTCCGGCGCGATCAAGGCGCATCGGCGGGCGCAGCTTGCGCCGCCCCGGCCGCCTCCCCGGCACGCCTTTTGCGAGCACGCTGGCGCGGCGCTCGCCGCAGGGGAGAATTCTGCCATGGCCACGGCCCACCGCCGCGTCCTCGACGCCCCCGATCCCGATCCTTTCCGTCTGCGCGCGGCTGCGCCCCGCGCCGCGGCTGA
>CAZMRN010000170.1:2754-5286 GCA_964568575.1 uncultured Caulobacteraceae bacterium | reverse complement strand
CTGTGGGGCCGCGCCGCTACCACCCGCCCCTCCCGGCGCCGCGCCGGACGCCCCCGCCCGGCGGGGGACGCGAGAAGGCCTCGTGGCGGAGTGGTGACGCAGCGGACTGCAAATCCGTGCACCCCGGTTCGATTCCGGGCGAGGCCTCCAAGCGCTGGCGAGCTGGCGACGCGTCTGTAGGACGCCGCCGACCAGCTTACCGGTCTACAGCGCCGCAACGGGGCGAGCACGGCGATCGGGTCTGAAGCGCGCTTTAATCGATGTCGCCGGCGCAGGAGGTGTAATCTGTGCAGGGAATTGAGCTTCTGGCGCGGCAAGATATCCTGTTTGCCGCGGCGATCGTTGCATACTTGGTTTTTTTGCTCGCAGCGGCGTACAGATTGAAGGTTCTGAACGACGGGGAATGGCGTTCACTGGGGTCGCCCAGCTTATCAAACTGGTCAATGCGATCCAGTTTCAATCTTGGTCGGTATGTATTTTTCACCAATCAATATGCGTCATTGCGCGACCTAATCTTGACCTCTGTTGTATGGGGCGCCCGCTTGGCCCTGATAGTATGGTTGTTGATTTTTCTTGCTCGCATCGCCTTTGCTCTCTTGGTGTGATTTCTTGTCTGTCTCGGGCGCTTCCAAGACACCTGACCCGCTCGCAAAACGGTGGACCAAGTCAGTCTCGCAAATTCGTAGTCTTCCGACTCACCAGTCTGCACGACCACGCTGCGCCGAAAAACGGCGCGAGAAAGTTAAGCGGGTTGCAAATTAAGCAGGCTGACGGCGAGGCGCGCCACGCGCCTCTCCGCTTCAGCGTGACGGCAGCGTCTCCAGCACGGGCAGCACGGTGGATTGCTTGATGCGCTCCATCGAGAAGGTCGAGCTGACGTCGCTGATCCCAGGCGCCAGCGTGATCAGGCGCTGATAGACGCGGTCGTAATGCGCGATGTCCGCCACCGCGACCTTCAACAGATAATCGATGTCGCCGCTCATCCGGTGGCATTCCACGATCTCCGGGATCGCGGCGACGGCGCGCGCGAAGGCGGCGAGCCAGTCGGGGCTGTGCTTGTCGGTGCGGATGGCGACGAAGGCGGTCGCGCCGAGGCCGACCTTCTCGGCGTCCAGCACGGCCACCCGGGCGCGGATGACGCCCTCGTCCTCCAGCCGCTTGATGCGCCGCCAGCACGGGTTCGCCGTCAGGCCCACCGCGTCGGCGATGGCCTGAATCGGGGCCGTGGCGTCGGCCTGAAGCAACAAAAGGATGCGGCAGTCTATGGAATCCAGTTTCATGGAATAGCTTTCCTATGGAATGACGTACCATATAAATCGCTGATCGGAGCGCAAATTGGGAGCCTTGATGCATCCCATTGGATTAAGGTCTAGCGACGAACCGAGGAGAGGTCATGCGCGCCATTGTCGACGCTTTCACCGCCCATCCGGCCGAAGTCGGCGAAACCTACCGGGCGCATCTGGTCGCGGCCTCGGGGTTCGGCGTCGCGTTGATCGGGGCCGGCCTGGCTTGCCTCGTCCATGCCGTGCTGCCCTTCGCGTTCAAGCACACCGGCAGCCGCGCGATTGCGCGCCTGCATCAGCGGATGGTGACGGCGCGGCGCGGTTAGCGCGCGGCGGCGAGGAGGGCGTCGATGTCGAGGTCGGCGCACATCTGATCGGCGAGCGCGTCGAGCGCGGCTTCGATGCACGCGGCGAACGCCAGCCCGCTCGACGCGCCGGGCTTGAGGCGTTCGAGCCAGGCGCTGCGGAAGGCGTCGTTGCCGAACAGGCCGTGAAGATAGGTTCCCGCGATGCGTCCGTCGCGGCTCCTCGCGCCATGCGGCCCGGCTGCGCTGAAGGCGAACGGCCGGGCCGCGTCCGGGCCGTCGGTCTCGCCGACATGGATTTCATAACCCGCGATCGCCGCGCCGCTGAGCGCGCATACCGCCTCGGCGAGCCGCACGCGCTTTTCCGGCCGCATGATCGTGCGCACGTCGAGCAGGCCGAGGCCGTGCGACGATCCGGGCGCGCCGTCGACCCCTTGCGGATCCTCGATCGCGCCGCCGAGCATCTGGTAGCCGCCGCACAAGCCCAGCACATGACCGCCCGCGCGCGCATGCGCGGCGATGTCGATATGCCAACCCTGCGCGCGCAGAAATTCCAGATCGGCGCGCGTTGATTTCGTTCCCGGTAAAACAATGACGTCGGCGTCGCGCGGCAAGGGGGCTCCGGGAGGAACGAAGCGGACTGAAACATTCTCCTCCGCGCGCAAGGGATCGAGGTCGTCGAAATTGGCGATGCGCGACAGCATCGGAACCGCAATGGAAAGCGGGCGCGCCTGCCCCGCCGCGCGCCGATCGAGCGCCACCGCATCCTCCGACGGCAGGCGCGCGGCGGCGGGAAGCCAGCGCATCAGCCCGAAATCGCGCCAGCCCGTGCGCGCGACGATGGCGGCGCGGCCATCGTCGAACAGGCGCGGATCGCCGCGGAACTTGTTGACCACGAAGCCGGCCACGAGGCGGGCGTCGTCGGGATCGAACACGGCGTGCGT
>CAZMRN010000170.1:1909-2728 GCA_964568575.1 uncultured Caulobacteraceae bacterium | reverse complement strand
GATCGATGTCGCCGACGATGACCACCGGCGCGTCGACGCTGCGCGCAAAGCCCATATTGGCGACGTCGCGCGCGCGCAGATTGATCTCGGCGGCGCTGCCTGCGCCCTCCACGATGATCAGATCGAAGCGCGCGGAAAGGCGGGCGTAGCTTTCGGCGATGGCGGCCTTGAACGCCGCATGCGCTGCGCCGAAGCGTTCGGCGCGCAGCGTCGCATGCGCGCGGCCGTGCAGCACGATCTGCGCGTCCCGATCGGATTGCGGCTTGAGCAGCACGGGGTTGAAGTCGACATGCGCCGCAAGGCCGCAAGCCTGCGCCTGCAGCGCCTGCGCGCGGCCGATCTCGCCCCCGTCGGGCGTGACGGCCGCGTTGTTCGACATGTTCTGCGGTTTGAACGGCGCGACCTTGACGCCGCGCCGGCGCGCGATGCGGCACAAGCCCGCGACCAGCGTGGTCTTGCCCACGTCGGAGCCGACGCCTTGCAGCATCAAGACGCGCGCGCTCATGTCGGGCCCGACACCGCGATCGCCGGCGCACCGTCGATCATCGCGAGCGTCGCGGCGATTCCGTACGCATCCGATAGCAGCGCCGGCGTTAAAACATCGGCGGGCGCGCCGTCGGCGATGATGCGGCCCTGCTTCATCAACACGATGCGGTGCGCAAAGCGCGCGGCGAGGCTGGCGTCATGCAGCACCACGAGCGCTGCGCCGCCCCCGCGCACGAACGCCGCGATCGCCTCCATCACCAGCCAGGCATGGCGCGGATCGAGCGCAGCGACCGGTTCGTCGGCGAGCAGCAGCGGCGCTTCGCTCGCCAGCGC
>CAZMRN010000170.1:0-1794 GCA_964568575.1 uncultured Caulobacteraceae bacterium | reverse complement strand
TTGAGGCGGGCGATGTTTGCGCCATAGGCGAAGCGTCCCAGCGCCACGGCGTCGCGCACCAGAAGCGGCCAGGCGTGCGCGCGCGTCTGCGGCAGATACGCCGCCTTGCGCGCGCGCGCCTGCGGGCTCATGCGCGCGGGGTCTTCTCCGTCGAGCCAGACCGCGCCGCTGACGCGCGGCGCAAGGCCAAGCGCTGCGCGCAGCAGCGTGGATTTGCCGGCGCCGTTTGCGCCCAGCACGGCGACCATCTCGCCGGATGACGCGCGCAGGCTGGCGTTGCGCAACGCAACGCCGCCATTGATGGCGACGTGGACGTGATTGAGCCGCAGATCAGCCATCGCCGCCTCGCCGCCGCGCTGCGATCCACACGAAGGCCGGCGCGCCGATCAGCGCGACCACCACGCCGAGCTTCAACTCCGAAGCCGTCGGCGCGATGCGCACGACGATGTCGGCGAGCGTCACCAAGGCGCCGCCGAGAAGTGCCGCCGGCGCCAAAGTCCGCGCCGGATCATGCGCAACGAAAGGGCGAACCATGTGCGGCGCGACGATGCCGACGAAACCGATTGCGCCGGCGAGGCTGACGGCCGCGCCGGTGGCTAAACCCGCGCCGGCGATCACGGCGAGACGCAAGCGCGTCAAATCGAGACCCAGCCCGGCTGCGGCTTCCTCGCCCACGGTCAGCGCCGACAGCCCGCGGCGCGCGGCGAACAGGATGGCGCCGCCGGCGACGAGAAACGGCGCGCTCGCCGCGAGATCGGCGACGCTGCGATGCGCGACGGAGCCTTGCGTCCAATTGATCAGGTCGAACAGCGTGAACGGATTGGGCGCCATGTTGAGCATGAAGCTCATCGCTGCGCCAGCGAAGCTCGACAGACCGACGCCGATCAGGATCAGCGTCACGATCGAACCGATGCGCAGTGCGGCGACCGCCAACAGCGCCGTCGCCGCCAGCGCGCCGGCGATCGCGGCGAGCGGCGCGACGATCGGGCTCGCGGCGGCGAATCCCCAAAAGATTGTCGCCGTCGCGAACAAGGACGCCGTCGCCGACACGCCGAGCACGCCCGGTTCGGCGAGCGGATTGCGCAGCAAGCCTTGCAGGGCGGCGCCGGAAAGGCCGAGCGCTGCGCCGACGAGATACGCCGCCGCCGCGCGCGGCAGGCGGATGTCCTGCATCACGATGCGATCGCCGGGCAGCCCTGCCCCGAACAAGGCCGGCAACGCGCGCTCGATCGGCAAGGGGGTCGCGCCGATCAGCAGCGCCCCAGCGATTGCAACCGCGCTGAGCGCGATCAGCACAGGGGTCAATGTGCGCGTCATCGCGCCGCCGCCGCCAGCGCTTCGATCGCATCGATCAGGAACCAGCCGCCGCACGCCGTCCAGGCGCCGTCCAGCGGCGCCACGGCGCTTTCCGCAAGCGCTGCGCGCATGACCGGATGACGCGCCGCCGACCACAGATCGGTGTCGGCGCCCTCTGCGCGAAACGCCGCCCAGGCGATGATGTCGGGCCGGCGATAGGCTATCTGCTCGAGCGGCAGCGGCGACCAGCCGCGCGTTTCGACATAATTGCGCATGCCGGCAAGCGTCAGCACGTGCTGGATCAAGGTGCCGTCGCCGCTGGTGACGCCCGAGGGCGTGGCGTAGAGCGCAAGCGGCTGTCCCGCCGCGGCGGCGACCGCGGCGAGCCGCGCATCCATCTGCGCGACCAGAATTTCGCCGCGCGCGGGGTGGCCCAGCGCGCGCGCCATGGCGCGAACATTCGCGCGCACGCCGTCGACATCGTCGACATAGTCGAGC
>CAZMRN010000169.1:0-5317 GCA_964568575.1 uncultured Caulobacteraceae bacterium | reverse complement strand
GAGCTCGTCGAGGCCGAAGTCGAAGTCGAAGTGCAGCCCGGGCCGGATGCGCCAGCGGAGGTCGAGGCCCACCATCTGGTTGCCGCGGTCGATGATCGAGGCGATCCGCTGCTCGGTGAAGCCCGGCGCGCCCGGCCGCTGGGCAGGGGCGTAGACGGGCGGCGCCGTTGCGCAGGCGGCCACGGCCAAGGCGGCGGCGAAGGCGGTCAACACAGCTTTCATCAGATCGTCCCGGATGCGTCAGGTCCCATCGCGCCGCCGTTTTAGCCGGCTTCGCCCGCGCCGTCTCGCGCACGGCGCCGCGAGGCGCGGCCTAGGGGACATCCCACGGCGCGTCGGGCCCATGGAGGCCGAGGGCCGCCGCCATGGCGGTGAAATCGCCCGGCGGCGGCGCAGCGAAGACGGCTGTTCCCCCGCGCGGATGCGGCGCCGACAACCGCTGCGCGTGCAGCATCAGCCGCGGCGCCGCGACCGCGCCGATCATGCCGAGGCCGCCATATTTGGCGTCGCCCGCGATCGGCGCGCCGATATGGGCGAGATGCGCGCGCAATTGATGCATCCGCCCGGTCTCAGGCGTGAGGCGCAGCAGCGCCGCGCCCCCCGCCGCCGCCAGCGTCGTATAGCGCGTGACGGCGCTCTGCGCGCCGGTCTCATCCGGGCGGGCGACGCGCATCAGGTCGACGCCGCGACGCGCTTGCTTGAGCAGCGGCGCAACAATGACCCCCTCAGCCGGTTCGGGCGCCGCGCACACGATCGCGAGATAAATCTTTTCCACGCGCCGCGCGGCGAAAGCCTCGGACAGAAACGCCGCCGCCGGCTTGGTCCGCGCCAGAATGATGACGCCGGAGGTGTCCCGATCGAGACGATGCGCCAGACGCGGCGGCTTGCCGCTCGCTTTAGCGTAAGCCGCCGCTTGCGTTTCCAGGCTCTCAACCACGCCAGAGCCGCCCTGCACGGCCAGGCCCGCAGGCTTGTCGAAGACGAGAATGTCGGCGTCCTGGTGCAGCAGCGCCGCGCGCGGCGCGCTCACGCCTTGCGCCAGCGTAGCGGCTTGCCGCGGTCGCGCACGACGAGGCGTTTGGCTTCAAGATCGAGTTGCACCGTCTTGAGCCACCAGGTCGTCGTCGTTCCTGGAAACTGCGCGACAGGCAAGGCCGCGCGCAGCGCCGACGCCATCTCCGCCTGGGTAAGGCCTGGATGCGCTGATGGAAGCAGCGCCAGCAGCGCTGCGCGCGCCGCGGCGTATTTTTCCGCATCAACGCGGTACCGTTTGCCAGGATGCAAAACGTTTTCGATCTCAATCATCGCGCGACTCACGGCGCCCCTCCTTTCGCGCGCGGCGCTGGGTCCAGAACGCCAGGCGCTCCTTGATTGCGCCTTCGCGGCCTGCGCCCTTCGGCGCATAGAACACGCGGCGCTCCATTTCGTCGGGAAAATAGTTCAGGCCGGCGAAACCATCTTCGGCGTCGTGGTCGTAAACATAGCCTTCGCCAGAGCCCAAAGCGCCCATGAGGCGCGTGGGCGCGTTGCGGCTGTGCAGCGGCGGCGCCTGGGAGCCGTTGTCGCGCGCCGCCGCGCATGCGGCTTTCCAGGCTACATAGGCGGCGTTGGATTTCGGCGCGGTGGCGAGGTGCAGCGTCGCTTGCGCCAAATGCAGATCGGCCTCCGGCTGCCCTAAAAAATCGACCGCGTCCTTCGCTGCGATCGCGATCATCAGCGCTGACGGATCGGCGAGGCCGATATCCTCGGCTGCGGCGCGCACGAGGCGACGCGCAATGAATAGCGGATCCTCCCCGCCTTCGATCATGCGGGCGAGCCAATAGAGCGCCGCATCGGGATCGGAGCCGCGAATGCTTTTGTGCAGCGCGGAGATGAGGTTGTAGTGCTCTTCGCGGCTTTTGTCGTAAGCCGGCGCGCGCTTCTGCAGGAGGGCCGCAACGCCGGCCGCGTCGAGCGGCGTCGCTTCCTCAAGCCCGAAAATTTGTTCGGCCAGCGTCAAGAGATAGCGGCCGTCGCCGTCGGCCATCGCCGTCAGCGCGGCGCGGCCCTCGTCGGTCAAGGGCAAAGCTTTGCCTTCGAGCGCTTCGGCGCGCGTAAGCAGCTGCGCCATCGCCGCATCGTCGAGGCGCTTGAGCACCAGCACCTGGGCGCGCGACAGAAGCGCGCCATTGATCTCGAAGGAGGGATTTTCGGTCGTGGCGCCGACGAGCGTCACCACGCCCTCTTCGACATAGGGCAGGAACCCATCTTGTTGGGCGCGATTGAAACGGTGGATTTCATCCACGAACAGCAAGGTGCCCTGCCCGCTCACGCGTCTGGCTTTGGCGGTTTCGAACGCCTTTTTAAGGTCGGCCACGCCGGAGAACACGGCTGAAATCTGCTGAAATGCCAGGCCGGTTTCAGCGGCCAGCAGGCGGGCGATCGTGGTCTTGCCCACGCCCGGCGGCCCCCACAGGATCAGCGAACTGAGACGGCGCGCGCGAACCATCCGGCCCAACGGCTTATCCGGCCCCAAAAGGTGATCCTGACCAACCACATCGGCCAGGACGCGCGGACGCAGGCGGTCGGCCAGCGGGTGCGGCGCTGCGCCGCTCAAGCCCGCCGCTTCGAACAGATCAGACATTGCGCCAGTCTAACACACAATCGCCAGCGCAAGCCTCGGCCGGCCCCGGCGCGCGGATCAGGCGGCCTTTTTGCGGCCTTTCTTGACGGCCTTCGCGCTGGCCGATTTCGCAGGGGCAGCCTTCGACGGCGCGGCCTGCGCGGCGGCGAATTTTTCGGATTCTTCGATCCAGGCCTTCAGATCGGCCAGCGGCTTGGCCGACAGCGTGTAGATGCGCACGCGCGCATCGAATTCGGGATGGGTCTCCTCCACGAGGCCCGCATCGCGCAGCGCCTTGAGATGGCGGCTCATCGCGGGGGGCGCGAGCGCAGTCGCGTCGGCGAGCTCCCCCGCACGGCGCGAGCCCTTGCGCAGCACTTCCAACACCTTGCGCCGATTGCCGTCGGCCAGCGCCGACAGGACGGCATCGAGATTTGCGCCGCGCTTCGCTCTCATGATCTGCTCCGTTCACGTGCGCCGGCGGGGTGCGTCCCTTGCCGGCGAGGGCAACCTTTAATGTTTCCTCAAAAGGCGCGGCGCGATGACGAACGCCGCAGACATTTCGCCTCGACCGCAACCATCAGGCCAGGCCGAGCGCCTTGATCCGTCGCGGTTTTCGCGCAGGCGCACCAGCTTCGTCAACGCATTGCGCCCGCATGACCTGCGTTTCACGCGAATGGGAACGATCGCGCCGCGCCGATCGCGCACGATCTCGATCGCTGCGCCGGCGTTCGCCGCAGGGCGCGCGGACGGGCGCGGCGGCTTGGCGGCGGTGGCGAGAATGCGCTTCAGATCGGACATTTCCTGACCCTCGTCCTGACCCTAGCCGGCGGCGCTTTGCGACCGCTGCGGGATAGTTATCAATTAAGGCAACAATTTGGTCAAATAAAAACCGCCGGCGCGGGGCCGGCGGCGGATTAAACTTGCGACACGTCCACGCGCGGGCCACGGGCCCGCGTGACGGCGCTAATCGTCCTGTGCGGCCCGCTCCTGGCGGGGGCCGCTGTCTTGGCCCTTGGCGCTTTCGTCGCGATCGACGAACTCGATCACCGCGACGGGCGCGTTGTCGCCATGGCGGAAGCCGGCCTTGATCACGCGCGTATAGCCGCCGGCGCGATCCTTGTAGCGAGGCCCCAGCGTGTCGAAGAGCTTTTTGGCCATCGTCTCGTCGCGCAGGCGTTGCGCGGCGAGACGGCGCGAGCCCAGATCGCCGCGCTTGGCCAGCGTCACCAGGCGCTCGACCACGGGGCGCAGCGCCTTCGCCTTCGGCACGGTGGTGACGATCTGTTCGTGCTTGATCAGCGCGGCCGCCATGTTCGCAAACATCGCGGTGCGATGGCTGGCGGTGCGGTTGAGCTTCTTCTGGGCGACGCCGTGGCGCATGACTATGGTTCCTGGCGAATGGCGAATGGCGCGAAGCGGAGAACCGCTGCGCGCCCATCGCCTACATCTGGTCTTCGTACTTTTTGGCCAAATCTTCGATATTGTCCGGCGGCCAATTCTCGACCGCCATGCCCAGATGGAGACCCATCGTGGCGAGGACTTCCTTGATCTCGTTCAGCGACTTGCGCCCGAAATTCGGCGTGCGCAGCATCTCCGCCTCCGATTTCTGGATCAGATCGCCGATATAGACGATGTTGTCGTTCTTCAGGCAATTCGCCGAGCGGACGGACAATTCCAGCTCGTCGACCTTCTTCAACAGCGCCGGGTTGAACGGCAGATCCGGCTTATCGGCGAGATCCTTCTTGGCTTTCGGCTCTTCGAAGGTGATGAACACCTGCAGCTGGTCTTGCAGGATGCGCGCGGCGTAGGCGATGGCGTCTTCCGGCCGCAGAGCGCCGTTGGTTTCGATCTCGATGATCAGCTTGTCGTAATCGAGGACCTGACCTTCGCGGGTGTTGTCGACCCGGTAGGCGACGCGCTTCACCGGCGAATAGATCGAATCGATGGCGATCAGGCCGATCGGCGCATCGTCAGGGCGGTTCTTCTCGGCCGGAACATAGCCCTTGCCGTTGCTGATCGTCAGCTCCATGCGCAGCGACGCGCCCTCGTCGAGGGTGCAGATCACATGGCCCGGATTCAGGATCTCCATGTCGGAGACGGTCTGGATGTCCTTGGCGGTGACCTCGCCAGGGCCCTGCGCACGCAGCAGAACCTTCTTCGGCCCCTCGCCGCGCATGCGGACGGCGACCTGCTTCAGGTTCAGGATGATGTCGACGACGTCCTCCCGCACGCCCGGGATCGACGAGAATTCGTGCACCACACCGTCAATTTGCACCGCAGTGATGGCCGAGCCCTGCAGCGACGACAGCATGACGCGCCGCAAAGCGTTGCCGAGCGTCATGCCGAAGCCGCGCTCAAGCGGTTCTGCGATCATGGTCGCGCGACGGCTCGGGTCGAAGCCGTGCTCCACGAGCGGCTTCTTGGGACGGATCAATTCCAGCCAGTTCTTTTCAATCGTCATTCAACGCCTCGGCGGCTGCACAGGCAGCGTCTGAGAAAACTTGAGTAGGCCGTCTGCGTCTTAGACGCGGCGGCGCTTCGGCGGACGGCAGCCATTGTGAGGGATCGGCGTCACGTCCTTGATCGCGGTGACGGTGAAGCCCACCGCCTGCAGGGCGCGCAGCGCGCTCTCGCGCCCGGAGCCCGGACCCGACACGTTCACTTCGACCGTGCGCATCCCATGCTCCATCGCCTTGCGGCCGGCGTCTTCGG
>CAZMRN010000168.1:0-5385 GCA_964568575.1 uncultured Caulobacteraceae bacterium | reverse complement strand
GACGCGCCGCGGGCGTGCGACGGGGGCGCGCCGCGACGCTCCCGCCGGCGAAGATCGATGGGAGACGACGATGACCGACGCCGCAGACTATGTTCCCCCGAAGGTCTGGACCTGGAACAAAGAAAGCGGCGGACGCTTCGCCAGCATCAACCGGCCGATCGCGGGCCCCACGCACGACAAGGACCTGCCCGTCGGCAAGCATCCTCTGCAGCTCTATTCGTTGGGCACGCCGAACGGCGTGAAGGTCACGGTGATGCTGGAGGAATTGCTGGCGCTGGGCCATGCGGGGGCCGAGTACGACGCCTGGCTGATCCAGATCATGCAGGGCGAGCAATTCTCCAGCGGCTTCGTCGCCGCCAATCCGAATTCCAAAATCCCGGCGCTGGTCGACCGCTCAGGGCCCGAGCCGATCCGCGTGTTCGAGAGCGGCTCGATCCTTATGTATTTGTCGGAAAAATTCGGCGGCGCCTTTCTGCCGACCGCGCCTCAGGCCCGCGCGGAAGCGCGGTCCTGGCTGTTCTGGCAGATGGGCGCTGCGCCCATTCTCGGCGGCGGCTTCGGCCATTTCTACGCCTATGCGCCGACGAAAATCGAATACGCGATCGATCGCTTCGCCATGGAGGTGAAGCGCCAGCTCGATGTGCTCGACCGCCATCTCGCGGACAACGAGTACATGGCGGGGACCGAGTACTCGATCGCCGACATGGCGATCTGGCCCTGGTACGGCGCGCTGGTGAAGGGCGTCGTCTATGACGCCGGCGAGTTCCTGCAGGTGGACGGCTACAAGAACGTCATCCGCTGGACCGACCAGATCGCCGAACGTCCTGCCGTCAAACGCGGCCGCATGGTCAATCGCGTCATGGGCGATCCCGCCTCGCAATTGCACGAACGCCACGACGCCAGCGATTTTGACCTGCGCACGCAAGACAAGCTCCAGGCCGCCCAGCGTTAGGACGCCGCCGGCGTTAGGGCCAGCGTAACCAGTTAAGGCGAAGATCGGTCAACCGCTGTGCGGGATGGCCATGGTCGATGTCGCTCACGACGCCAACGCTGAGAAACTCGCCGCGCTCGATCGGTCGCTGGCGATTGTAGAATTCACGCCGAAGGGTGAAATCCTCTCGGCCAACGGCAACTTTCTGGCTATGCTCGGCTACGAGCGCGAAGAGGTGATCGGACGCCACCACGAAATGTTCGTCGATCCGCTCGAGGTCAGCGAAGAGCGGCATCGCGTGTTTTGGCAACGGCTGGCGGCCGGCGCGTATCAGGCTGCGGAATATCGGCGCATCGGCAAACATGGGCGCGAAGTCTGGATTCAAGGAACCTACACCCCGCTCTATGACGCCGACGGCGTGGTCCACAAGATCGTTAAAGTGGCGATGGACGTCACACAGATCAAATTGCGCAATATCGGCGACCAAGCACGCATGTCGGCGATCGAGCACACCCAAGGCGTGGCGGAGTTTGAGCTTGACGGCGTCATAAGCGAGGTCAATGAGAATTTCCTGCGCTTGACCGGCTATGAGCGCCACGAATTGATTGGACGCCACCACAGCGTTCTCGTCGATCCGGAGTACCGCAAAAGCCTCGAATATGTGACCTTCTGGAACGGGCTGCGTCGCGGCGAGTTCAAAACCGCCGAGTTCAAGCGCGTGAAGAAGTCTGGCGAGCCGTTCTGGCTGCACGCGACCTACAGCCTCGTTCTCGACCTGAGCGGGCGACCGTACCGCATTATCAAGATCGCTTCCGACATTTCCGACCGCAAGGAATTGGAGCACAAGGCGCGCGCGTCGCAGGAGGCCAAGGAGCTCTTTTTGGGGAGCATCAGCCATGAACTCCGCACGCCGCTGAACGGCGTGTCGGCGATGGCGGCGCTTTTGGGCGAATCCAATCTCGACGCGCGTCAGCGTGAAATGGTCTCTCTGATTCAGGGCGCGGGAGAAACGCTCGATCGCCTCGTCTCCGACATTCTCGACCTCGGCCGCATGAACGCCGGCGCGATGAGCCTCGATGTCCAGCCCATGGATCTCGATCGGGAGATGGGGGTGGTCGCCGCGCTGGTGCGTGATCAGGCGCAGAAGAAGGGACTCGACTTCCAGGTGAGCTGCGAACTGGGAGGGCGTCGCCACCGGCTTGGCGACGCCACGCGCGTGCGGCAGATCGTGCTCAATCTCCTCTCCAATGCGATCAAGTTCACCCCGTCGGGCAGCGTCTCTTTGCGCGTCGCCGCATCGGCGTGGGATGACGGCGTGGAATTCTGCGTCATCGACACCGGCGTAGGCTTTGATCAGGCCTGCAGCGACAAGATCTTCGAGCCGTTCGAGCAGGCCGACGTGACGATCAGCCGCCGCTTTGGCGGCTCCGGCCTTGGCCTGTCCATTGCGCGTCGCCTTGCCCATCTCATGGGCGGATCACTGACCGCGGCGTCAAAGCCCGGACAGGGCAGCGTCTTCACGTTCCACGCTGTTTTTCCTGAATGCGAACCAATCGTGTTGGAGGAAGCCGTCGAACACATCGAAGCGGGCAGCCTTGCGGGGCTGTCCGTGCTGGTCGTGGAGGACAACATCGCCAACCAGCGCGTCGCTTCGCTCATTCTGGACAGCTGGGGCTGCGAAGTTATCCTGGCGGGCGATGGGCGCGAGGGGGTCGAAGCGCTCGCCAGCCGCCGTTTCGACGCTGTGCTGATGGACATGCAAATGCCGGGAATGGACGGGCTCACCGCCACCCGCCTTATGCGCAAGGTCGAGGAGCGGCACGGCTGGGGTCGGACGCCGATCATCATGCTGAGCGCGAACGCCAGCGAGGCGCGCGTCGCGCAGGCGCTTGCAGCCGGATGCGACCGACACGTTGAGAAGCCCTTGACCCTTTCGTCCCTATACGCGGCGTTGGCTTCGCTGGCGCCCGCCGGGCGGATTGCGGCCAACGACGCCTGCGCCGCCTGACCGCGCAAAGGCGGCTCGCGCACGGCCTCGGGGGCGTGTACGAGAGCGGAAACCCAAAAGCGACGCCCCATGACAGAATTCTTGACGCAACTTGGCGCTGCGAGCGCGATCCCGGCGAGCCCAGACGCCGCCGTGTTGGAGCGGGCGCGCAATCCTCATCCCGACGCGCTCTATTGCGCCCGTTTCACGGCGCCGGAATTCACCTCGATCTGCCCGGTCACCGGCCAGCCCGATTTCGGAATCCTGGTGATCGATTACGCGCCGCGCGATTGGATCGTGGAATCCAAGAGCCTCAAGCTGCTGCTGCAATCGTACCGCAATCACGGCGCGTTCCACGAAGCCTGCACGATCGACGTCGCCAAGCGCATCATCGCGGCGATTGATCCGGTCTGGCTGCGGGTGGCGGGCTATTGGAATCCGCGCGGCGGGATGCCGATCGACGTGTTCTGGCAGACCGGCGCGCCGCCGGCGGGCCTATGGCTGACCGACCCCGGCATCGGACTCTATACTGGTCGGCGGTGAGCGCCGCCGCCGCTTGCATCGCAGGCCCGCGCTGTCTATGCCTGCCCCTATGTGCCGCCTTAGCTCAGTTGGTAGAGCACCGGCTTGTGGTGCCGGGTGTCGTTGGTTCGAGCCCAACAGGCGGTACCATCAACAGATGCGCCCCAATGGGCTTAACCTTCTGATTTAAAGTGACCCCGTGAGCGCGTCCGACGCCGAAGCGCCGCCGCCGCGGGGCAACAGCCATGCCCGGTTCGCCCGCCGCGCGGCGGCGGCGCTCGGCTTTGATTTCCGCTCGCTCGACGGCGCGGACGCCTATCTGTTCGAGGTGCGCGACGGCGCGCGCAGCGCGGTGTTCGCCTGCGGCGCGGCGACCCCCTATGCGCTCAATCCCGCGCACGCTTACGGCTTGGCGCGCGACAAGGCCTTCGCCGCGCAGGTCTTGGCGCAGGCCGGCCTGCCGACGATCCCGTCGCGGCTGTTTTTCGCCACTACGCGCCACGCCGCGTTTCGCACGCCCGGGCGCGAGCCGGCCGATGCGCGCGCCTTTGCGCAAGGCGCGGCCTATCCCGTCTTCTGCAAGCCGAACGCAGGCTCGCGCGGCGAGTTCGCGGAAATCATCGGCGATGCGGCGCAGTTCGAGGATTATCTCGCGCGCGTCGCGCGGGCGCATGACGCCTTTCTGGTCCAGCCCTATCTGCGCGGCCGCGAGCATCGCGTCTTCGTGCTGCACGACCGCGCGCTGTTCAGTTACGAAAAATCGAAACCGTTTCTGATCGGGGATGGGATCTCGACGCTGGCGCACTTGCGCGCCGCCCAGCAGCAGCGCGCGACAGGCGCTGCGCCGTCGCCGCCGGAAAGCCTGCGCTATATCGATCCCGAGGGCCGGGCGCTTACGTCCAGCGATCGCCCTGCGGCGGGCGTGCGCATCCTCGTTGAGGGTCCGGCCAACCGCGCCGCCGGGGGCGACGCCGTGCGCGTGATCGACGGCGCAAGCCCCGCCTTGGCGGAGCTGGCGCTTGAGGCGGCGCGCGCGCTCGATCTTCGGCTGTGCGCGCTCGACGTGTTCGATCTCTCGGCCGAAGGCGATTTGAGCGCCCTGTGCGTCATCGAAGCGAATGCGAGCCCCGCCATCGAGACGCTCGAGGCGCATGACCGGTTCGATCTGATCGAAACCATTTGGGCTGCGAATTTCGCCGCCGCGCTGCGATGACGTTCGCCGCCTATCCCAAATTCGGCGCCGGCGATCAGGCGCTGCGCGTGCGCGGCGCAGCAGCGCTGGCGGGCGTCGATCTCGACGCCTTCGCCGCGCGCTCCTGCGTCATCACGGGCAGCAACGGCAAGGGCTCCACCGCCGCCATCCTGCAGGCCGCCTTGATGCGGCGCATGCCGCGCGTCGGGCTGTTCACCTCGCCGCATCTGTTGAGCATCCGCGAGCGCTTCCGGATCGACCATGACGATATCGGCGCTGAAGAGCTCGCACGTTGCGCCGCGTGCGCGGATGCGGCGGCGCGCGCCTTCGAGAGCGCCCATCGGGGCTTCGCGTTCGGCGCGTTCGAGGTGCTGTTTCTCACCGCCGCGCTCTGGTTTCAGGAGCGGGCGTGTTCGTTCGTGGTGTGGGAGGCGGGCATAGGCGGGCGCCATGACGTGACGCGCCTGGTCAAGCCGCCCGTGGCTGCGGTGACGTCGCTCGACCTCGAACACACCGCTTTGCTGGGCGACACTTTGGAGGCGATCGCGCTCGACAAGATGGATGTCGCGCCGCGCGGGGGGTGCGTCGTGTTCGGCGCATCGTGCGAACCGCAGCGCGCCGCTATCGAAGCGCATGCGCAGGCTCGCGGCGTGACGACGCTGTTCGCCGAACCCGCGCAGCCGCCGGCGGGGCTGGCCGGCGCCCATCAGCGCGAGAACGCCGGCGTCGCGCTCGCGCTGGCGACGCGCATCC
>CAZMRN010000167.1:0-5398 GCA_964568575.1 uncultured Caulobacteraceae bacterium | reverse complement strand
CGAGCGTCGAGGCCGCGATCGGCCGCGTCGGCGACCCGACCGACGCGATCTACGCCACGCTGTTCGCGCGCCATCCCGCCCTGCAACCGCTCTTCGCGCTCGACGTCGACGGCGGGCGTCGGCGCCATATGCTGAGCGAAACGATCGACGCACTCGCAGATCTTCTGGGCGCAAACGCCTATGGGGGAAACTTTATCGCGAGCGAATGTGTGAACCACGAGAATCTTGGCGTGCCGCGTGCGGCTTTTCCGGATTTTTTCATGGTGACGCGCGACGTGATCAAGGGCGCGCTCGGCGACGACTGGACCGACGCCTACGACGCCGCCTGGGCGCGGGCGCTGGCGAGAGCGGCTGACCGCCTCTAGGCGCGTCAGTCGACCAGCCCCTTCTTCCATTCCGCGTCGCGACGCGGCAGCGCCAGATAATCCTGCGACCGCATCTCCATCAATCGCGAGGCCGTGCGCTCGAACTCGAAGCTTTGGTCGCCCTCGACATAGAGTTGCGCCGGCGGCGCGTCGGCCGACATGACGAGCTTCGCCTTCGCCTCGTAAAGCGCATCGACAAGATTGCGGAAGCGCGCCGCCTCTTCCCGCTTCTGCGGCGTGAGCTTGGGTACGCCCTCGATCAGCACTGTGTGAAAGCGTTCCGCGATCTCGAGATAATCGGCGGCGCCAAGCGGCCTGGCGCACAAATCCTCAAAGGTGAAACGCGCCACGCCGGCGGCCTGGCGCTCGACCACAAGCGCGCGCCCGCCTACATCAAGCTGCACCGGATGCGGCTGGGCGTCGAACGTCAAGCGCGCCCACGCGGCGTCGAGCGCGGCCGACGCCGCGGGCCCGAGCGGCATGTAATAGACTGGCGCCGCCATCAGCCGCTCAAGGCGATAATCGCGCGCCGCATCCAGCGCGGCGACTTGCAGCTTCTCTTGCAGCAGCGCGATGAACGGCAAAAACAATTGGCGATTGAGGCCGTTCTTGTACAGCTGGTCGGGGGGCCGATTGGCGGTGCACACCATCACGACATTGAGCGCAAACAGGCGCTCGAACAGGCGACCCAGGATCATCGCGTCGGCGATATCGGTGACCTGCACCTCGTCGAAACACAGAAGCTGCGATTCCTCGGCGACGGCGCGCGCCGCGGCGGCGATCACCGCATCCTGACCATCGCCCGCCTTCGCTCGCGCGCGGGCCTCACGCATGAAGGCGTGACGCGCCAACATGAATTCATGGAAGTGCCAGCGCCGCTTGCGGGCGATCGCTGCGGTTTCGAAGAACAGATCCATGAGCATGGATTTGCCTCGGCCCACGGGGCCGTGAATGTAGAGCCCGCGCGGCGGCGACTTTGCTCCGAGCCACCCGCCCGGCCGCCATCGCGCCAGCGCGTCATTAAGCCCGTCAAGCAGAGCGGCGGTGTCGGCTTGCGCCGGATCGGGCGTCAGCCCGCCTGACGCGACGCGGGCGCGATAGGCCTCAAGCACGGCGCCCATGCGCGCCGGCTCAGGCGCGTCCGCGCAGCTCGCCGGCGATGCGCCGCCCAGCGTCCACGCGCGCGCCGCTCATCGCGCGCCATTCGCCTTCGGCGCCGCGCCAGATGAAGATCGGGGCAGGCAAGGCGCTGGCGCGCTGCGTCAACGCCGAATCAAGCGCCTCGACCGCGTTGCCGGTGGAGGCTTCGGCCTGATCCGTAAGCGCTCTGATGATCGCAGCGACCGGCGAAGCGCCCCACGCATCGGCTTCGATGACGCGCACCGAGGCGCCTGCGGCGGCCAGCGCGGAGAGATCGTCGTTCAAGGCCGCGCCGCACGCTGCGCAATCGGGCGTCGTCAGCACAAAAACGTCGCCGCCGTGGGCGGCCCATTCCATTTCGATCGGTGCGGCGTTGGCGAGCAGGATCGGCGCGCCCTCGCGCTCGGTCGACAACCGCGTCAGCACGCCGGCGGCGCCCAGCACGGCGAAGCATGCGACAGCCGCCAGCGCAGCCGCCAAAGCCGGCCGCCGAATCTGCGCGATGGAGTCGCCGATGAACATCAACCCTCGTTCACGTCCTGCGCGTGTAGACCGCACTTGGGCTGATTTGCGCAACCCAGCCAAGATGAAACTTTTGAGACGCAACGGCTTTCCACAGGGCGCCGCGGAAGCGATCACGCGCCCGCGCGGTCCGCCTGCCGCAGCCGCGCCAGCGTCTCCGCGCGGTAGGCCGTCAGATCGTCGCCGGAATCCTCCACGAGACGCTCCTCGCAGGTGAAAGCGCCCTCCCAGAACAGCGCCGCGCCGCTCTCGCCCTCGCGCATTTTGCGCCCGAGATCGCCGCGCGTGATGTAGCGGCGGCGGTCGTTCAGCAGGCGCTGATCCTTGGCGGTGAAGACGACATGGGCGCCCTCGATTTCGACGAACCAGCGGTGATGGTTGAATCCGACGTCCGGCATCCGGCCGAGCCAGGATTTCACGCCGAAAAACCGCGCCTTGGCGAAAATCTCGCGCGCCCGCGACGGCGTCTCGATATAGCCGGCCTTCGACACGCGCACCAGTTCCGCGCACACGGTCAAGGGGTCGCGCACATCCTCAAGCAAATGAGAGCAAAAGGAAAAGTCGAAGAACTTGTCGGGAAAAGGCCACGGCGCCTTGCACGCGTCGTGGACGATCCAGGTCTCCGCTGTGAAGCGCCGCGGGTTCTCGGGGTCGAGCGCGCCGTAATGGTCGCGTTCGTCATAGGGCTTGAGATCGAGCACATGGGTGGCGAGGTTGAGCGGATGGCGGCCGCCGCCGGCGTCCAGCACGCGCGCGGCGGCCCCGGCGAGGGCGTACACTTTCGGCAAATTGCTGCGCAGGATCATTGAGCGGCCATACGAAACGACCGTTCGAAAATCCAGCGTCTGAGGGGGGCTCTTTCCAAGGGGGCGTGCGCCGTGGTCATCTTCCCGCCCTGCCATGACCGACGCCGCAGCCGACCGATTCGCCCTTGCCGGGGCCCGCCCGAGCGCCCCCAAGCACATCGTTGATGTGCTCATCGAGGAGCGCGCGCCGCGGCTGTCGACCGGGCCGGCTTGGCCCCTGCTTCGGCCGCCGCTCTACGCCATCCTCAATCACCGCAAGGCGCTGCGCATGGCCGACGCCATCGCCCCGATCGGCGGGCGAGAAGCGCTGGATCTGATCAGCGCCATGCTGCGCCTGAAGGTCGAGACGCGCCGCGCCGAGCGGATTCCCGGCGACGGCGCGTTTCTGATCGTGGCCAATCACCCAACCGGCATCACCGACGGAATCGCCGCCTTCGACGTGCTCAAACAGCGGCGGTCGGACCTGCTGATCTACGCCAATTCAGATGCGCATCGCGTCTGCGCGCGCTTCGACGAGATCCTCATCCCCGTGGAATGGGTCCTGGCGAAGCGCACGCGAGAACGCACGCGGACGACGCTGAAAATGACCAATGAGGCGATCGCCGCCGGCAAGCCGATCTTGATTTTCCCCGCCGGCCGGCTGGCGCGGGTCCGCAACGGCGTGCTCACCGACCCCGAATGGATGTCCACCGGCGTCAGCCTGGCGCGCAAATACGCCTTGCCGATTCTGCCCGTCCACGTCGAAGGGCCCTACGCATTCTGGTTCCACCTGTTTGACAAGGTGTCGAAGGAATTGCGCGACATCACCCTTTTCCACGAATTGCTGAACAAGGAAGGCAAGACCTATCGGCTCACCTTCGGTCCGCTGGTTCCCCACGAGCATGTCGCCGGGGACGCCGCAGCGATGACGCGCCGATTGAAGCATTATGTCGAGCGCGTGCTTGGCGGCGACCCGGACGCGCCGTTCGACCCGTCCGGTCCGGAATGCGCTTGGCGCGACCCGCCCAGCGCGCAGACTTTCGCGCAGGGCTGAGGCGCCTTTAGACTCGCTCGATGCCGCCGGCGGCGCACATCGTCACCAGGCCGCGCTTGAGATCGCGCCGCTCGAGTTCGTCGAGGATCGTGCCGATCAGGATCGAGCCCGTGGCGCCGATCGGGTGGCCAAGCGCCATCGCGCCGCCGTTCACATTGACCTTCTCGCGATCGAGCTTGAGGTCGCGGATGAATTTCTCGGCCACCACCGCGAACGCCTCGTTGATCTCGAACAGATCGATGTCGTCGATCGTCAGCCCCGCCTTCTCCAGCACCTTGCGCGCGGCTGGCACCGGCGCGTTGAGCATCAGCGTCGGGCAGTCGCCGACATTCGCCATGGCCACGATGCGCGCCCGCGGCTTCAGACCGTTCTTTTCCGCATAGCGCTTGGACGCAAGCAGCACCGCGCCCGAACCGTCGACCACACCGGACGAATTGCTGGCATGGTGGACATGGTTGATCTCAAGATCGGCGTATTTTTGCTTGATGAGGCCCGCAAAGGTCGTGCCCTTGTCGTCGAGCGGAAAGTTCGCCATCGCGGCGAAGGACGGCTTGAGGGCCGAAAGCCCTTCCATCGTCGTGCCGGGCCGCGGGAATTCTTCGTGCGCCAGCGCCAGGGACCCGTCCTCGCGATAGACCGGCACGACGCTACGGTCGAAGCGGCCTTCCTTGATGGCGACATCTGCGCGGCGCTGGCTTTCGAGCGCCAATTCGTCCAGCGCCTGGCGCGGAATGCCTTCCAGCGTCGCGATCGCATCGCCGCACACGCCCTGATGGCTTTGCGGATGCTTGGCGCGAAGTCCGAGATTGCCGGCGTCCATCAGAGTCGGCGGCGCGTTCGGATCGGCGAGCGAGGCGGTGTAGGACATCATCTCGCAGCCGCCGGCGATGACGAGATCCTCCATGCCCGACATGATCGACGCGGCGGCGAAGTTCACCGAGGTGATGCCGGAGCCGCAGAAGCGGTCGAGCGTGACGCCGGAGGCCTTGATGTCATAGCCGGCGTAAAGCGCCGACATGCGGCCGAGATCGAGGCCTTGCTTGCCGCGCTGCGTGCTGGTGCCCCAGATGATGTCGTCGACTTCCGCCGTGTTCAGATTGTTGCGCTCCTTCAGCGCCTTCAGCACCGTGGCGCCGAGCAATTGCGGATGCTGGTCGGCCAGCGCGCCCTTGCCGACCTTGCCGATCCCGCGCGGGGTGCGGCAGGCGTCGATGATGTATGCGTCCGGCATGGGCGTCTCCTCGTCAGGCACGGTTTTCAGCCTTATGGAGCGCCTGCCGCTGCGACATTCAAGGGCGCCGCGCTTGACCGCGGGGACCCGGCGCCCGACCTCCCTCTCATGACCTCCGTCGATCCCGGCGAAATCGCCAAGTTCAGCGCGCTTGCGGCGCAATGGTGGGACCAGGACGGCCCCTTCGCGGCGCTTCATCGGATGAACCCGGCGCGGCTGGCCTTCGTCATCGAGGCCGCGGCCGATCTGCGCGCTGGGCCCAAGCCGCTCTCGGGCGTGGCCGCGCTGGACGTCGGCTGTG
>CAZMRN010000166.1:0-5406 GCA_964568575.1 uncultured Caulobacteraceae bacterium | reverse complement strand
CATGTCGCCCGGGCGTGCGGCGGGCGACGGCGCGGCGGCGGGTTCGATCAGCGTCTCGTGCGACGGCGCGGGCGCGAGCGCCTGTGGCGCGGCGGAGGCGGTTTCCGGGCTGAATGCGCCGTCGATCTCGCGCGCGACCGTGCAGCCGCTCGGTATGACGCCCAATAGAGCGATGAGCGCGGCGGCGCGCGCCCGGGCGGCAGAGGATCGAATCGGGTTCGCCATGGGGAGGCAGAATGCGCGCGGGCGTTCGCCCTGTCACGCGCACGCCGTGCGCTTCGCAGACAACGAACGCACGCGGGGCCGCGTTTGTTGCTGATTTGCAAGAGGCATGTGTGGATAAGTTTTATGTAGAGAATTTGTGACGCCTCTCGTGGATTGCCGCCGCGTCGCCCAGATCGCGTAATCGAGCGGGATCGCCCTTTCGCGGATGCCCGGACGGCGCGCGGCGCCAAAACGCAACCGAGAATTCCTCATGTCTTGGCGCGCACCGTTCTTCGCGCGCCGTTCGGCTGGCGGGAGAGGTATTGGAAACGCAGGACGTGCAATTCGGTCGCGTCGCGGCTTTGATTTCCTTTGGTTCGCGCGGCATGGCCCGGAACGGAGAAATATGTCGCCGCGCCCAATCCGTTCCCGCCCTTCGGCCTCGGGACATCAAGGGCCGGACGGCAAACCGGCCGGGGCTCGCATTTCGACGGCGAGAGCCTGTTCGCTTTTCTTTGAATCGCGAACAGGCTCTGATTTCTTGATTTTTCGCGTTTCTTGACGCGAACCGGTTCCCATCCCCGCCTTCGCGGGGACATGCGTCGCTCGAAAGCGCTCTAACTTGCGAGCGAGCCCATCGTTGCGCCGGGCGCGGCGGCGCATGACGGCCGGGGCTTGCACTTTGACGGCCGACCCCCTAGGTTCCCGGCCCTGCCGCAAGGGGCCCTGGCCGGATTTGGCCGCCGCCCCGGCCGCCGTATTGGGCACCCGTAGCTCAGCTGGATAGAGCACCAGACTACGAATCTGGGGGTCAGAGGTTCGAATCCTTTCGGGTGCGCCATTTCCAGAATATCACGCCGGGCGTCGAAGGTCCTGGCCACGAATTGGTCAGAGCGCTCATAAGGCGGTTAGGGTCCGTCCAGTTGCGCGGAGGCTCGAAGGCCAAACTCCCTAAGGGCGTGCAGGCGCTGGGTGTTCAAAGAACTCCAAGGCTGCCGTTCCGCGCTTCTGGGAAAGATCCATAGAACTCGCCCTCAGCTGGCAGATTGCGACTTTCAGCGTTGACGCTGTAAATTGCCAATCATGAATCCCGCGTTTGCGCTGCCCCTAGTGTTCGTCCACGGCTTCGGTGGCGCCCCCTCCGAGTGGGACGCGCAGGTCAGATATTTCGAAGCATCGCATCAGGTTGTGGCAGCGGACTGGAACGAGGCTCTCGCGCCCGGTCTTGATTGTTTGGTGCGTCGCGCGGGCACGCTAGTTGCTGCCCTCCTCACGGAAGGTGCGCTCAAGGACGCCGTTCTAATCGGACACAGCATGGGTTGCCGCATCGTCGCCGAGGCAGCTGCCCAGGAGCGCCAAAAGATCAAGTCCTTGGTACTGATTGACGGAAGTCTGACCGCCGCTGGCGCAGAAGCAAGACTCATGCGTCAACTCCAAGGCGAAAATGGGTATGCCACTTTTCTCGAGAGTTTCTTCGGAGACATGCTCTCCGGCGCCAACGCCGCCACGGTGACCGCGGCGCGCGAACGCGCCGCCAAGCTGGGCGATGAGATCGGGGGTGCGCTCGCGATTGATATTGTTCGATTTGATCAGGACCGTTTTAGGGAGGCCCTATCTGTCGCGCGCGTACCGGTCCTGGTTTTGCAGGCGACCACCCCGGGCGAAGCAGGCCGACGACGACCTTTTCTGTCTGGCGACCGGAGCGGCTACATCGAGATGCTGCGCGCAAGCGCGCCGTACACGGAGGTCGTGGCGCTTCCGCACGCAGGCCACTACGCGCACGTCGACGCTGCTGACGAGGCGAACGTCGCCATCGCAAGCTTCGTCGAACGTCTGGACATCCTGCAAAACTGACAGGTTGATGGTGGCCTGCAACTTGAAGCAACCGCGTCAGCAGTCGTGGGCTCGAAACGTCCCGCTGGCGCACGATCAGTCCGTCGCATGACCTAGTCCGGATCAATCGACAAGGGCAGGCGCTCAAAGGCATTGAAGAAAAAACTGGGCTTGCGAGCGGGCCGACCCTCGGTCAGCCGCAGATGCGGAAACCGGGTGAAGAGGGCGCTGAGCGCGATCTCGCCCTCCAGCCGCGCCAGCGGCGCGCCGAGGCACTGATGGATGCCGCCGCCAAAACTGACGTGCTCATTCTTCTGGCGATCGATGCGGAAAATGTGTGGATCGGCAAAAACCGCAGGATCGCGGTTGCAACCCATAATCGAGACCGAGACCATTGCCCCTGCCTTCAGCGGACATCCCAGCACCTCCTGAGCAATGTTGCTGGTGCGCGTGGTTGCCTGCACCGGCGGCTCATAACGCAGGATTTCCTCCACCGCTCCTCGCGCCATTTTGGGATCGGTGCGCAGTTTCGCCGCCTCTGCCGGGTGCTCCAGAAGTTCGACGATGCCGTGAGCGAGCATGTCCGTCGTGGTCAAATTGCCCGCGAGCAGCAACAGAAACAGTACTGCCACCAGTTCCGGATCTGTGAGCGCTCGTCCATCATGGCGCGCCGCGATCAGGTCGGAGATCAGGTCATCGCGCGGGACGGTCCGACGCATTGCAATCTGATCGAGGAAATAGGTTTGCAGCGCTTGGTCGTGCTCCGCCCTGAGCGCTTCCTGCTCGCGATTCAGGAACGGCGTCAGCCCCAACTCGGCGACAATTTGCGACCGCTGCCGGAACATCGGCAGGTCTTCGCGAGGCAGCCCCAAGACGTCTGCGATGACAAAGATCGGCAA
This sequence comes from uncultured Caulobacteraceae bacterium, assembly GCA_964568575.1. Lineage (GTDB taxonomy): Bacteria > Pseudomonadota > Alphaproteobacteria > Caulobacterales > Aquidulcibacteraceae > RI-43. The sequence continues at coordinate 2,470 of CAZMRN010000166.1, read as the reverse complement.
GGGCACGGCGAAATCGTCGATGCCGTCGAAGTCGCGCTTGCGTTCAATGTCTTTGAGCAATTTATCGACAATGGCGCCGATGCTCTGGCGCATGCCGGCGCAGCGCTTGAAAAAGGCCGGCTGCACCAAACCCCGATTGACCGCATGTTCCGGGTCGTCGGTCCAGAGCATGTTGACGGGCGCCTCGCCCCTCAGGAACTCTGGCGGCATCATGGAGCGCATGAGAGAGCCTTCCGGCGCCTTGCGCGGATCACGAGAGAGTTTAGGCTCCGCAAGAGCAGAATGCCCATCGGCATGGGCGCTAAGGAAGAGGCCGAACTCGTGCAGGTGGCGGGGCGCCTGCGCACGCAAATTGTCTAAGATGGGATGCGGGCGTTCGCGGAATTCCGGGTCCAATCCACTCAACTGCAATCCAGATGGCAGAGGCTTGTTGGCGTCATTCATGTTGAATTCCTTCTTAGAATCTAGCTTTGCGGGCGCCCCATGTCCTGCACCCCTCTGACTATCCTCGAGCCGCCTTCTCCAGCGTTTCCACAGCAAGCGCCGGGCCTGGATGCGAGGCAAGCTCTGCTGCAAAGGCTTTGCACCGATCGCGCAGCCCGTGGTCGCCCATGAGGCCAACAATCGCATCACGGAAAACGTCTGCACTCGCCGATGCGTCCGCCACGCGTCCAAGGCCCAGTTCCTCAACGCGTGCGGCGACGATGAACTGGTCGCGCCCGAGCGGGACACACAGCATGGGCGCGCCTTGCGCAAGCGCCCGGGCGACGGTGCCGTGCCCTGCATGCGTCACGACAAAATCCAGATGCGGAAACACGCCCGCGTGGTCGATGTGCTGCTCAAGCTGAACATTGGCGGGGGCGATAACTTCACCCGGGGCAATCGTCTGCCCGGTCGTCACCAAAGCCTCAATGGCCAGCCCGTCCAACGCCGCGCAAAGGCGGTTCAGCACGCTGACCTGGTCCATAAAGCCTGTCGAAAGACTGACCAACAGCTGCGGTTTTTCTGGCTCCTTGCGCTTCCAATTCGTCGTCGAAGGAGACGAAAGCGTCATCGGACCGACGTGGACCGCGTCAGGCTCGGCGTCTTCGAGATTGTCGAATTGCCGATACGTGAAAACCAACGTCGCGCGTGGTTTCAGCTTACGGAAGTCTGGGGGTGAGCCAAAGCCGAAGTGCTGCGAAGCCGCGTCAAGCAGCCCTGAACCGAGCAAGGCATCACGGCGGACCTTCATCATGAGTGTGTTGCGCATCCGAACGTACGGCACGCCCGTCGCCTGCGCCGCGAACGCCGCCGTGATGAGTGTATTCTCCATCGCGACGACATCCGGCTTGAGCCGTTCGATCGCGTTGGCGACATCGATGCCCAGCTCTTTGGAGGTGTAGATATCGCGCATGATCACCGGAAGCTGATCGGCCAAGGGTGTTCGATCCGTCGTCGATTCATAGTTCGGCGCGCGCTCATACGCGATGAAGTCGGCGCCCGCGCCTTCGATCTGGGGTCCGTAGTCAGCGTGCGCGAGAACGGTCACGGTGTGCCCGGCGCGCGTGAGCGCACTGCACAATCCTTTGACAGGCGGGGCGTGTCCGCCGCCCGACCAGCTCGCTATCAGCACTCGCATGGGCGAAACCTCCCTGGCTTGTGCGCGGCGGGAGCTGCCCTGCAAAACCCCGCCGCCGTCATTGTTGAAGGCTAGAGCGGGTCAGCGCCTTCGAAGAGCGCCATCATGGCGCAATACCCGCAAGCATTCGCTTCATTCCGATGATCTCAGAGCGATGTCGCTCTGTGTGCGCGGCCGCAAACAGCGTCCATTGCACACCGTCCATCGGGCCGAAGAGCGGATGAGAAGCGCCACGCATGCGCATGTGGGCGTTGCCTAGATCCCCGCATGCTGCAACGCCGGCTGCACTCTCTTGAAAACGACGCAGGGCTTCGTGCAGATCCGTCCATGTCCCGCTCGGGTCGGCGTCGCCTGGCGGGTCTTGCACTCGTTCAAAGAGGTGCGCGATCTCGTCATCCTCCAGAGATGAATATGGCTGCGCTCTGGCCATCGAGGTCCGGAATCTCTCAAGCACAGACCGGAACAGGTCATTGGCTAGCGACATGTGCTCCAACACCTCCGACATAGAGTGCTTGCCCGGACGTGGATGAGCGACCCAGTCATCGGGCGAGACTTCGGCACAGGTTAAGACGGTTCGAGCAGCGGCCCTCTCGAAGCTCGCGAGCGCGGTCTCGTAATCTGTCATGTCCGCCGAAGCTCGTGTGGGCTGCTCGTCCCGATCACCGGGATAGTTTGCTCGATCATGACTCTGCCTCCACGGCGCAAGGTGAAGTGGTGGGTCGCAGCCAAGCGTCCACTACAATGCAGATGCTACGCACTACGGCGCGCGCAAGCGTCAACCGTTCGGTTGAGGCAGATAGTGTCCCGGGGGATGGTGTAAGAGCGCCGACCCTCGGAGAGGTCAGGGCT
>CAZMRN010000165.1:0-5409 GCA_964568575.1 uncultured Caulobacteraceae bacterium | reverse complement strand
GGCGGTGCAGGCGGTCGAAACCATCGTGGTCAATGGACGGGCCGACGCGATCATCGCCTCCAACGACTTCTGGGCGATGTTGTTGATGAAGGCGCTGCGGCGGCGGGTCGCGGGCGCCTGGCGGGCGTCGCCGCCGCGATCGCGGTGGCCAGCGCCAAGGGCGGCGTCGGCAAATCGACGGTCGCGGTCAATCTCGCCTGCGCGCTGGCCGCAACAGGCCGCCGCGTCGGCCTGCTCGATCTCGACATCTACGGCCCCTCCGGCCCGACGCTGCTCGGCACTGTCGGGCAAAAGCCTGCGCGCGGCGACGGCAAGACGCTGGAGCCGATCCCGGCCTGGGGCCTCAAGACGCTGTCGATCGGCAATATCGTCGATCCCGACCAGGCGATGATCTGGCGCGGCCCGATGGCCTCGGGCGCCGCGCGGCAATTGCTGGAGGATGTGGCCTGGGCGCCGCTGGACGTGCTCGTCCTCGATCTGCCGCCCGGCACCGGCGATCTGCATTTGACGCTGTTGCAGCGCCTAGCGCTCGACGGCGTTGTGCTTGTGTCGACCCCGCAGGAGGTGGCGCTCGCCGATGTGCGCCGCGGCGCGGCGATGTTCGAGAAGATGCACGCCCCGATCCTCGGCGTGATCGAGAATATGAGCTGGTACGAAGCGGCGGACGGCGCGCGCGCCTACATCTTCGGCGAAGGCGGCGCGCGTCGCACAGCCGAAGCGATCGGCGCGCCGTTCCTGGGCGAACTGCCGCTCGATATGGAATTGCGCGTCAGCGCCGATCAGGGCGCGCCGCTGGTCGCAAGCCAGCCCGAGCACCCGATGGCGCAGCGCTTCGTCGCGATCGCCGCGCGCGTGCTCGATGGGCTCGCGGTCGGCGCCAAACCGCTGCCCGAGATCCGCTTCGCGTAAGCCGTCAGCGGCTTTGCGGCCCGAACGCGTACGGGCCGCCCTTCTGCAAAGCGCGCTGATAGGCCGGACGCGCCTGCCAGGCGTCGAGCGTGCGGGAAAGGTTGCCGTACGCGCCAAGTTTCCCGAACGTGCGGGCCGCCTCGAGAACGAAGCTGTTCTGGATGTCGGCGGCGGTCAGCCTGTCGGCGACGAGGAAGGATTTTCCCGCAAGCGCGGCGTCCATATAGGCTAGGTGATTGTCGATCTCCGCGGCGATGCGCGGCTGCACAGGCGCGGCCGCCTCGCCCAGGCGCATCGTGTAGAGATGCAGCATCAAAGGCAGCATCGCGGAGCCTTCCGCGAAATGCATCCAGTGCAGATAGGCCGGCCATTCCGGCGCATCGATCGCAGCCGACAACGCGCCCCCGCCATGCCAGCGCGCGAGATAATCCAGGATCGCGCCGCTTTCGGCGACGACGCGATCGCCGTCGACGATTACCGGCGATTTGCCCAGCGGGTGCACGGCTTTCAGTTCCGGCGGCGCGAGATTGGTGACCGCATCGCGCTGGTGAAACACGATCTCATAGGCGACGGCCAATTCCTCCAGCATCCACAACACGCGCTGCGACCGGGAATTGTTCAAATGATGCACGATGATCATGGTTCCATATCCTCGCCATGTTCCCCGCCCCCCTGCGGGGCGGGGTTAGGGGTGGGGGTGACGGCGGCCACTTGTGTGAGAATGGCGCGGACAACGCCGTTGACGTCACTTTTCACACGATCTGTGCTGAATCGGAAAACCCGATAGCCTCTCCCCTCGAGCCATTGCTGCCGCTCCGCGTCTCGAACCTTCCGGTCGATTCCAGAGTGAACGCCGCCATCGATTTCGATAATCAGCTTCGCACTGTGGCACACGATATCGACGATGTAAGGACCGATCGGCGCCTGCCGGCGAAAGCGGGCGCCGCCGAAATCATTCGACCGCAACGCACTCCACAGTATTTTCTCTGTTGGCGTTTGATCACGACGCAATTGTTTTGCAAGCGATGCGGCGCGACGAGATTTCAATCTCGCCGCGACGCCATTTTCGGTGAGCGTTTTCGCCGTCACCCCCACCCCCTAGCCCCCGCCCCGCAGGGGGGCGGGGGAACGCTCGCGTTCACTGGTAAGCGCCGAAATTCAGCTTCAACCCTGGTTCGGGCCAGCGCGCCTTAATCAGCTTGCCGGTGCCCGACAGCGTGATGAAGGCGTCGCGCATGTCGGCGCCGCCGAAGCAGATGTTCGTCACCAGAAGATCGGGAAACGGCGTATGCGACGAGACGCCCGCGGGCGTGATCGTGGTGACGCCGCCATTGAGGATCGTGGCGACGCAGACGTCTCCGTTGGCTTGCACGGCCAGGGAATCGAAAAACACATGCGTCGATTGCGTGGCCACGCAGCGCCCCGGCGCGCCGGGCGCAGCGGGATTGATCTGCGCTTCGCCGACGATGTCGAACGCCCATAATTTGCCACTGACGGTTTCCGCCGCATAGACGGTTTTTTCGTCCGGCGAGAGCCCTACGCCGTTCCAGCCGATCGAGGGATAGGCGACCTCGACGATCTTGGAGCCGTCCGGCTTGGCGTAATAGAGCCCGCCATTGTCGCGATGGCGGCGATAGGTCTTTCCCAAATCCGTGAACCAAAACCCGCCCGCTTTGTCGAACACGATATCATTGGGGCCCGACAGGCGCTCGCCGTTCGCGGAATCATAGACGCGTTCGAATTTTCCCGTTGCGAGATCGACGCGCTCGATGCGGCCGCCGGCGTAATCGTGCGCGGCGTGGCCGGGAATGCACAAGCCCATCGTCTCATGCCATTCGAAGCCGCCATTGTTGCAGACATAGACCGCGCCATCCGGCCCAAGCGCTGCGCCGTTCGGCCCGCCGCCGAGCGCAGCGATCACTTCGATCTTGCCGTTCCACACGCGCGAGAGCGTGCCGCGCTTGATTTCGACGAGGATCACCGAGCCGTCCGGCATCGCGATCGGGCCTTCGGGAAACTGCAAGCCCTCGGCCAGGATTTCAAAGCTCATCGCGCCGCTCCCTTTGTGGTTTTTCCACACTGTAGCGGGCGACGCTGCGGCAGGGAAAGCGCTTATCCGGCGCGTTCGAGCGTGCGGACCACAAAGGCGGCGTCGTCCTTCGGGCCGGCGGCGTGGGCGACGCGCGCAGCTTCGCGCCAGGCGCTTTCGTCAAAGCTGAATTGGACGTCGCCCTGCGGCGCGAGATCGACCTCGGTGAGGACGATGCGGTCAGCCTGCGGCAGGAGCGCGGCGTAGAGCTGCGCCCCGCCGATCACGCACACCGCGTCCGCGCCGGACGCCGCCGCCATCGCGCGGCCCGCCGCGAGCAGCGCGTCGAGCGAGGCGAAGCTCCAGCCGCCGTCGGCGCGAAACGCGGGATCGCGCGTGAGCACGAGATTGGGGCGCCCCGGCAGCGGCTTGCGCGGCAGCGAGTCCCATGTCTTGCGGCCCATCAGCACCGGGCGCCCCATCGTGGCGGCCTTGAACTGCGCCATATCCGAGGCGAGCCGCCAGGGCAGCGCGCCGTCGCGCCCGATGACGCCGTTTCTTGCGCGCGCGACGATGAGGGTGAGCGGCGCCGTCACACCGCGATCGGCGCCTTGATGGCGGGGTGCGCCTGATAGCCCTGCAGCGTGAAATCCTCGTAGGCGAAGGCGAAGATGTCCTTCACGTTCGGGTTAAGGATCATGCGCGGCGCGGGGAACGGCGTGCGGCTCAATTGCAGCTGCGCCTGATCGACGTGATTGGCGTAAAGGTGCGCATCGCCCAGCGTATGGACGAAATCGCCGGGCTTCAGCCCGACCACCTGCGCCATCATCAGCGTCAAGAGCGCGTAGGACGCGATGTTGAACGGCACGCCGAGGAACATGTCGGCGGAACGCTGATAGAGCTGGCAGCTCAAGCGCCCTTGTCCGTCCTCTCCGGGGGCGACGTAGAACTGGAACAGGCAGTGACACGGCGGCAGCGCCATGCGGTCGACGTCGGCGGGATTCCAGGCGCTGACGATGTGGCGGCGCGAATGCGGATTGGTCTTCAGGCTGTGGACCAGAGCGGAAATCTGGTCGATCACACGCCCGTCAGGCGCCGCCCAGGAGCGCCATTGCTTGCCATAGACCGGGCCGAGATCGCCGTTCTCGTCCGCCCATTCATCCCAGATCGTCACGCCGTGCTCCTGCAGCCAGCGCACGTTCTGATCGCCCCGCAGGAACCAGAGCAATTCCAAGATGATGCTTTTCAGGTGCAGCTTCTTGGTGGTGAGCAGCGGGAAGCCGTCGTCCAGCGCAAAGCGCATTTGTCGGCCGAACACGCTGCGCACGCCGGTGCCCGTACGATCCGGCGCGTCGGTCCCGTTGTCCAGGATGTCGCGCAAGAGCGCGAGATAGGCCGTATCGGCCGGGTTGGGCGCCGCGGCTGTGTTTGCCGCGCGGGCGGCGGTTACCGACATCGGCCCTCCTCACTCGTCCGGCGTCAGCAGGCCCAGGCGATGGGCCAAGCCGGCGAGGACTGCGCCCAAAAGCGGCGCAAAAATGAACAACCAGAGCTGCTGCATCGCCGGCCCGCCCGCCAACAGCGCCGGACCAAGCGAGCGCGCCGGGTTCACCGACACGCCCGTGATCTGGATGCCGACGATATGGATGACCGCGAGCGCGAGCCCAATAGCCACGCCCGCGAACGGCGCCGCCTCCCCCTGGGTTGCGCCGAGGATGACGAGCGCGAACAGGAACGTCGCCAGCACTTCAAAGATCAAGCCCGACCAGAGCGGGTATTGCCCCGGAGACCCGACGCCATAGCCGTTCTGTCCGAGTTGCGGCGTGTTGGGGTCGAAATAGGCCGAGCCGGAGGCGATCAGGTAGAGCGCGCCAGCGCCGACGATCGCGCCGATGCACTGGGCGAGCGCGTATTGCCACAAGTCGGTGCGCGTCATCCGTCCGGCGACGAACAGCGCGAAGCTGACCGCCGGGTTGAGATGGCAGCCTGAGACCGGGCCCAGGCTGTAGGCCATCGCCACGATGGTCAGCCCGAACGCCAGCGCGATCCCCAATTGGCCGACCGCGCCAAAGCCGGCCAGCACCGCCGCCCCACAGCCGAAAAACACCAGGGCGAACGTGCCGACGAACTCCGCCGCCAGCTTCTTGACCATGCCGTTCATCGCGCATCCCCCCGTTTGGGCAGAGCCTGCTTCTACGGCGACTCGGCGCGGCGGCGAAAGGCTCGCCGGGCCGCCGGCGCCCGGGGCTCAGGCGGGGGCGTTTTGCATCCGCCGCGAACGGGCCTATATTTCCTCTGTTCGGCGCAAGCCGGACTATGGCGATAAACGCGCGAAGATAGGCGGATCGGACCCGGGTGCGATGCCCGGCGGCTCCACCAGCTTTCGTCCCTTCGAGGACGGCGGCGGGCTTCTCGTGGGAGGCCCATGCGGGGCCGAAACAGGATCGACGGACGTTGAAGGTCGTGGCTTT
>CAZMRN010000164.1:0-5418 GCA_964568575.1 uncultured Caulobacteraceae bacterium | reverse complement strand
CCGACGCGGCGCGTCAGGTCGTCGAGGCCCCGCCGGATGCCGCGCACCAGCACGTCATGGGAGGCCGCGCGCAGCCGCCAGCCCAGCGCAAAGCCGATCACGCCCGCCGCAGCGAGCAGAAGAAGCTGGTTGAGAAACAATCCGAACATCGTTTTGGCCTCTTGGTCCCCCGGCGCGGGGTCCCGAACCTCAGGGCCCCCAGCCCTCGACGCATGCGGACGCTTGACCGGCGGCGGGTCCCGGCGTTCAACCCGTTCTAGCGGCCGGCGGCGCGGTGGAAAACTTGAAAACCCTTAGGGTTGAGCGCGGGCCCGCCGCACGGCCCCAGGCGTGCATGATGCTTGCGAAAATCACCAGCGCGGCGAACCCGACGATCAAGATGCTGAAAAGCCTGCACGCCAAGAAGGCGCGGCAGGAAACCGGCCTGTTCCTCGCCGAAGGCGCGCGCCTGGCGATCGAGGCGGCCGATCTCGACATCCTGCCGGCGGTGCTGGCGGTCGCGCCCGCCGCCCTGGAGCGCGGCCAAACGCGGGCGCTGGTCGAGCGGGTGAGCGCGCAAGGCGGGCGCTGCATCGAAACCACCGAGGCGATCCTCACCCAAATCACCCGCCGCGATAATCCGCAAGCGGTGATCGGCGCCTACCGCCAAACGTATGCGCCGCTCGATGCGCCGTTCGCACGCGGCGACATCGTCATCGCGCTGGAAGGCGTGCGCGATCCGGGCAATCTGGGCGCCATCGTGCGCACCGCCGATGCGATGGGCGCCGGCGGCGTCGCGCTGATCGGGCAGACCTGCGATCCGTTTTCCGTGGAATGCGTGCGCGCCACGATGGGCTCGATCTTCGCCGTGCCGATCGCGCGCGCGGAGTTCGCCGCGTTCGATGCGGCTAGGCGCGCGCACGGCTTCTCCATGATCGGCGCCTCGCTCGCCGGCACGCAGGGGCTCGACGCCGCGCCGGCGGGAAAAATCGTTGCGCTAATGGGCAACGAACAATCCGGCCTGCCGGAGGCGATGGAACAGGCGTGCGACGCGCTGGTGAAACTGCCGATGCGCGGGCGCGCGGACTCGCTGAACCTCGCCATCGCCACGGCGATCACCGCGTACGACCTCTGGCGGAGGCGCGACTATGACGGCGCGCGCTGAGCTGCTGATCGCCGACGATTGGCGAGATTATGCGGTGCTCGATTCCGGGGACCAGCGCAAACTGGAGCGCGTCGGCGGCTACACCTTCGTGCGACCCGAACCGCAAGCTTTGTGGCGCCCGCGCTTGCCCGCGTCCGTCTGGGACGGCGCGGATGCGCATTTCAGCGCCAGCGGCGACGACGAAGAGTCTGGTCGGTGGCGCACGACGCGCCCGATCCCTCCGACATGGCCGATGCGCTGGGATGGCCTACGCTTCACCGCGCGGATGACGCCGTTTCGCCACCTCGCGGTGTTTCCCGAACATTCCGTGCATTGGCGCTTTCTCGCCGAGCGCCTCGCTGCGCGCGCGCCGGATGCGCCGCAGGCGGAGGTGTTGAACCTGTTCGGCTATACGGGGCTGGCTTCGCTCGTCGCCGCGCGCGCCGGCGCGAAGGTCACGCATGTCGACGCATCGAAGAAGGCGATCGGCTTTGCGCGCGACAATCAGGCCGCCGCGGGGCTCGATGCCGCGCCGATCCGCTGGATCGTCGACGACGCGCTCGCCTTCACGCAGCGCGAAGTGCGGCGCGGGCGCGCCTATGACGCGATCCTTGTCGATCCGCCGAAATATGGCCGCGGGCCGAACGGCGAGGTTTGGCGGCTGGAGGACAATCTCGCAGCGCTGCTGCAGGCGTGCGCAGCGCTCCTGCGCAGCGACGGCGCGATGATCCTTACGCTCTACGCTGTGCGGCTCTCCGCGATTGCGGCGTTGCAGGCGGTGCGCGATGCGCTGCCGCGCGGCGTCTGCGATCACGGCGACATGGCGCTGCCCCACGCCGACGACGACCGCCTCCTGCCGACCGCGCTCTATGTGCGCTGGCGCGGCGCATGAACCCGGCGCACGCGCCGTCTTCCGCCATCGTCCCGGGCGACCGAAGGTCGGCCCGGGACCCATGTTGTCACCGCTGGAAAACATTGACCCCGGACCGCGCTTCGCGCGTCCGGGGTGATGGAAAACTGTTTCCTACGTCACGCAAGCAAACAATCACCCCGCGCGCATCGCCTGCAGCATCGCCGCCTGCGCCTCCTGCTCCAGCTTGAGCGCGCGCATGAGCGACAGCGCTTCATCCGGCGCCGCGCCGACTGCGAGGCGGCGCAATTGCTGATAATACCAATAAAGCGCGCCGAACCCGTTGATCGCCTTGATCATGCGGATGGGCGAGCGCGGCCCCAGCCATCCCGGCCCCAGGCGAAGCTTGTCTTCCCATTTGTCGAGCGCGGCTGCGCCGGAAAGAATCTTGGCCGGCGCCAGGGGATCGACGCACATCGGCCGCGCGATCCCGATGATGGCCACGCCGTCCTCGGCGATGGCGCGCGCCATCGCGTCGGCGGTGCGGAAGCCCCCGGTCACCATCAGCGGGATGGCTGCGCGCTTGCGCATTTCCGTTGCGAAATCGAGAAAATACGCCTCGCGTGCGACGGTCGAGGCCGGCATGCCTTCGGTGTTGAGCTTTTCGATGCCCTCCATCCCGGCCATGCGCGGCTGCTCATAGGTGCCGCCGGATATCTCCAAAACGTCGACGCCCTCTTCCGCGAGTTGGGCGGCCACCGCGAGGCTGTCTTGCGCAGCAAAGCCGCCTTTCTGAAAATCCGCGCTGTTGAGCTTCACCGACAACGTGAAATCGCGGCCCGCTTTGGCGCGCGTCGCGCGCACGGTTTCGATCAGGAACCGCGCGCGGTTCTGCAGAGAACCGCCCCAGGAATCCGTGCGCCTGTTGGATCGCGGCGACAGAAATTGCGAGATCAGATAGCCGTGCGCGGCGTGAATTTGCGCGCCGCTGAAGCCGGCCTCGCGCGCGAGCCAGGCCGCGTTCGCGAACCGCGCGATGAGGTCGAGGATTTCATCTTCGGTCAGCGCAACCGGCGGCGCGAAGGTTTTTCCCGGCAGGCCCAGCGGCACGGCGGAGGGCGCCTTCGGGGCGGGATTGACCATCGCCTGCGTCTGCCGGCCGGCATGATTGATCTGCACCCATGCGCCGGCGCCGCGTGCGCGCGCGGCTTTCGCCCACGCGCTCCAGCGCGCGACCGTTTCCGCATCGGCGGGGCGGTCGGCGATGACATTGCCTGGCCGCTCGAGGTGATCGCGATCGACGATGACATTGCCGGTGATGAGCAGGCCGGCCCCGCCCCGCGCCCAGGCGTCGTAGAGCCGCTCGAGGCCCGGCGTCGGCAGGCCGCGCGCATCGGCGAGCCCCTCGGTCATGGCGGCTTTGGCGATGCGGTTGGGCAGCGTTTCGGCAGGCAAAGCCAGCGGCTGTCTCAGTGTTTCAGCGGCCATGACTTCCCCCGGCAGCGCATTTCTGCTGCGGGAGATGCCACGCGTCGCGCGACGGCGCCAGAGGCGCTAGCCGACGCCCTGCGAGCGCAGTTCCGTAAGCACGCGATGCACGTAGCCGCGGCTGATCGCCACTTCCGCGCCGCTGTCGAGCACGGCGAAGACGCGCCCGCCGAGATCGCGGCGCACCGATTTCAACCGCGCCCAATTGACGAACGCCGAACGGTGCACGCGCAGCATAATGTCGGGATCGAGGCGATCCTCCAGGCTGCCCATGGTTTCGCGATGCAACAGGGTTCGCCCGTCCCAATGGATGCGGACGTAATCGCGCTCGGCCTCGATGCGTTCGACCTCCTTGACCGGAACGCGCAGGAAGCGGCCCTTCTCGCGGATCCAGAATTCGGTTTCATAGCGCGGCCCGTCGCGCGTGCGCGCTTCTTCGCGCAGCGCCTCCAGGATCACGCCCAATTCCTCCGCCCTCCGCCCGGCCATGCGCGCATCGCGACGCTCGCGCGCGCGTGCGATCGCGGCGGCGAGCCGATCGAACTCCACCGGCTTCAACAGATAATCCACCGCCGAAGCGTCGAAGGCGCGCAGCGCATAGCTTTCATACGCGGTGACGAAAATAATCGACGGCGCGCCGGTCTCGCCCACCGCCTCGGCCACTTCAAAGCCGTCGGCCAGCGGCATCTTGATGTCGAGCAGCACAGCGTCGGGCTTGAGCGTGCGCATCGCCTCGATGGCGCTGCGCCCATCGGAAGCGGTCGCGACGATCTCGATGTCCGGCAGTGCGCCGAGCGCCAGCTTCAAGCGGCGCAGGGCGAGCGGCTCGTCATCCGCGAGCAGCACGCGCAACGGCTCGGTCAAGGCTCTTCTCCTCTTGATAGGGCAGCCAAATCTCCACGCCGAACCCGCCCTGCGGGCGGTTCTGCGCCACAAGGCCGGCGCGCGCGCCATGCAACAGGCTCAAACGCTCGCGCACATTGGCGAGGCCGACGCCGCGGCGCGCGCCGTTGCGCTGGCCTTGCGCGCCTGGGCCGTCGTCGTCGATGCGGATGCGCAAAAGCTCGCCCTCGCGCCGCACGCGGATATCGATGCGCCCGCCCGCTTCGCGCGGCGAAATCGCGTATTTGATGGCGTTCTCGAGGATCGGCTGCAGCAACAGGCTCGGCACAAGCGCACGCTCGAGCCCGGGCTCGACATCGAAATCGACGGCGAGCTTATCCCCGAAGCGGGTCTGCTCGATTTCGAGATATTTTTGCTGGGCGGCAAGTTCTCCGGCGAGCGGCGTGGCGGCGCCGGGATCGCGGTCGAGCGAATAGCGCAGAAACCCGCTCAAGCGCATCAGCATGCCCTCGGCCTGCTCGGTCTTGCGGTCGAGCACGAGCGAGGAGATCGCGTTCAGCGTATTGAACAGGAAATGCGGGTTGATCTGATAGTGCAGCATTTTGAGCTGCGCGTCATAGGACAGCGCCCGCTCGCGCGAGATCGCGTCCATCTGGTCGAGCACGCGGTTGTGGTAGGCGATGAGGCCTTGCGCCGCGCCCCACAGGATCAGCGCCCATCCGAACTGGAACGCATAGGTGACGAACGGCGTCGACGCCGCCGCCATCTCGGGATCGATCGGCCACAGCGCGGCCGGCAGCGCCTCCTCCGCCATCTGCGTCAGCGGCATGAGGGCCGCCGCGCCCGCCACCAGGATCAACGGGCGCAGCCGCGCCCACGGCCGCGTCAGCGGGCTCAGGCACGCCGCCAACACCAGGCCCGACAACGCCGCATAGGCGCCCACCACCAGCGCCCGGTTCAACAGGAAAGGGAATTCCTGCAGGCTGGGCGGGGTGGGCAGTCTTTCAGCGTTGGCCGCAGCCGTACGAAACCCGAAATAGAACAGCCAGAACACCGCGTGCACGCCCCAATGCAGCGCCGCCCCGCGCGCAGCGAAGCGGGGCGCGGCCCATCC
>CAZMRN010000163.1:1942-5426 GCA_964568575.1 uncultured Caulobacteraceae bacterium | reverse complement strand
GAGGCGGCAGCCGAACGTCACGGTGGTGATGGCGGGATCATGCACGCGTGCGCAGGTGCGCGTTGCGGGCGGGTGCGTCAAGCGCCGCCCCCATCCCCCGACTGCGTCGGGGACTTCCCCCGCAAGCGGGGAAGAAAGGGGGAGGTAAATCGAGCGTCTGTCTCTTCCCCCGCGCGCGGGGGAAGTCCCCGGCTTTGCCGGGGGATGGGGGCGACGGAGCGGCCCGTAAGCCCTAGGCTTCGGTTTCGGTGCGGGTGCGGGCGCGTTCGGCGATGCGGGCGCTCTTGCCGCGGCGATCGCGCAGATAATAGAGCTTGGCGCGACGGACGCGGCCGGTGCGGACCACCACGATCGAATCGACCGACGGCGAATGCAGCGGGAACACCCGCTCGACGCCCTCGCCGAAGCTGATCTTGCGCACGGTGAAATTGGCGTTGAGCCCGGCGCCGGAGCGGGCGATGCACACGCCTTCATAGGCCTGGACGCGCTCGCGCTCGCCTTCCTTGATCTTGACGTTGACGCGCAGCGTGTCGCCCGGCTGGAACGCCGGCACGGCCTTTTCGCCGCGGACGCGGGCGATTTCTTCGGCTTCGAGGGTCTGGAGCAGGTTCATGGGCGCACACAAAGAAAAAGGGCCGCCGGCCCCAGAGGGAGCCGCGGGAAGCGCGGGGCTATAGGCGAAAGGGGCGCGGCTGTCGAGGGGGCCCGGACCGGCCGCGGCGCCCAACTTTAGCCGAAAGCCAGCCCCTCGAACGTCCCGGCCTGGCGCCAGCGCTCGATGTACTGGAAATACGCCATCGGCCCGGCGGGATAGCCGACCGACAGGCGCTGCGCCTCGGTCGGCATCTTGCCCTCGTTGTTGTAATAGCCGGGCGTGCAGTCCGGGCTGGCGATCATCATGCCGGGGCCGGTTTTCAAGAGCGCGATCCAGGCATCCTCGGCCGCCTGCGTGACCTCCACCGTGGCCGCGCCGCGGTCGAGCGCGGTGCGCACCGTCAGCGCCACGGTCTTGGCGGCGTCGACGAGATTGTGCGGCGCGTTGGAGATCAGATTGGCGCCTTGCGCGATTTGCACGAAGAACGCGTTGGGGAAGCCGTGCGCGTGCACGCCGTGCAGCGTGCGCATGCCGTTCGCCCAATGCTGCGAGAGCCGGCGCCCGTCGCGGCCGGCCATGTCGAAGCCGGCGCGCCGCGTGTGGTCGGTGCCGACTTCGAAGCCCGACGCATAGATGATGCAATCGAGCGGATAGTCCTTTCCCGCGACGACGATTCCGGTTTCGGTGATGCGCTCGACGCCCTTGCCGTCGGTGTCGATCAGGTGCGTGTTCGGGGTGTTGAAGCTCTGCAGATAGGCGTCGTGGAAGCAGGGCCGTTTGCACAATTGCCGATACCAGGCCTTCAGTTTTTCGGCGGTGTCGCGGTCCTGCACGATCGCTTCGGCGCGGGCGCGGATTTCCTCCATCTTCTCGTGGTCGGCGTCCTCCCAGGCGGCGAGCATGGTTTGCGGCGTCATCTGATCGCGCGGCAGCGCCATGATTTTCGAACGAATGCGGCGCGCGAGATCGGTCCAGCCGTCCTGCACGAGATCCTCTTCCGCGAAACCGCCGCCGGCCTGATTGGCGGTGAAATTCTCCAGCCAGCGCTGTTGCCAGCCCGGCGTCGAGATCGAGGCGAACCAGTCGGGATCAATCGGCATATTGTTGCGCGCATCGACCGATGAGGGCGTGCGCTGAAACACGTAAAGAGCGCCGCAGGCGCGCGCGAGATGCGGCACGCACTGCACCGCCGTGGCGCCCGTGCCGATGATTCCGACGCGCTTGTCGGCGAGCTTCTCCATCAGCGCGCCGCTCGGATCGCCGCCGGTATAGGCGTAGTCCCAGCGGCTGGTGTGGAAGGAATGGCCCTTGAACGTCTCGATGCCGGGAATGCCGGGCAGTTTCGGCACGTGCAGAGGGCCGGTGCCCATGCCTATGAAGCTGGCGGTGAAATCATCGCCGCGGGTCGTGGCGATGCGCCAGCGCGCGTGCGATTCCTCCCAGACGAGATCCTTCACTTCGGTGTGAAACAACGCGTTGTCGTAGAGGCCGTATTGGCGCCCGATGCGCTGGCAATGCGCGAGAATTTCCGGAGCGTGCGCGTATTTTTCGCTCGGCCGATGCCCGGTTTCCTCCAAGAGCGGCATATAGATCATCGAGGCGGTGTCGCACTGCGCGCCGGGATAGCGGTTCCAATACCAGGTGCCGCCGAAATCGCCGCCCTTCTCGATGATGCGCACGTCGTCGATCCCCGCTTCCTTCAGCCGCGCGCCGGTGACCAGGCCGGCGAAGCCGCCGCCGATGAACGCGAACGTGACGTGATCGGTTTTCGGCGCCCGCGGCGTCACGGGCGTGTAGGGATCGTCGAGATAATGCGAGAGTTGTCCCGCGATGCGCAGATACTGGTCATTGCCGTCGGCGCGCAGGCGCTTGTCGCGCTCGGCGGCGTATTTGGCGCGCAGGGCGGCCTTGTCGATCGTGCGGGGCGTGCGCGGCGCGCTGTCCATGGCGGCGTCTCCGGAAATCGCCGCCAGAATTCGTCGCCGCGCGCGCGCGGTCAATGTGCCGGTAGGTGAGGGGCCGCCTCAGCCCGGCTTGCGGAAGCGCAGCGCGAACTGGTCGGTGCGGCCGCGGATCGCTGGATCGAACACGTTCGTGGTGCGGTCGTCTTGCGGGTTGGCGAGAAAATCGCCGCGCGCCTCAAGGCGGAATCCGGCCGCCTCCGCCATGCGGATCACGATCGCGGGATCGATCCGGTGCAGGTCGTTGCCGACGCTTTCGGGCGCGCCTGGAACGGCGGAATGGTCCACCGCCACGAAAGCCCCGCCAGGCTTCAGAATGCGGTAGATTTCGGCGTAGGCCGTTGCGGGATCGCCCAGCGAGGCGCCTTGCGGCCGGTAGAACACTTCGTGCGGCCCCTGCACCCAGGTGACGAGATCGACCGAAGACGCCGGCGCATCGAGCGCGTCGAACAGAGAAATGCTCTGGCGCACATTGGGCAGGCGCCCGTCCGCGAAGCGCGCCGTCAATTGCTCTTGCACGAAAGGAATAAAGCCCGCGGGATTTTGCATCACCACCGCGCCGCCCGGGCCCGTGGCGTGGGCGAGGAGCTCGGTCCAATAGCCGCCGCCGGCTTCGATGTCGAAAATGGTTTGGCCGGGGGCGACCTGGAAAAACGCCAGCGTTTCGGCCGCCTTGCGCCGGCCGTCGCTGTCTCGATCCGCAGCGAGCCGCGCCGGCGTCGCCAGCACAGCGGCGGGATCGACGGGCGGCGCAGGCGCCGGCGCGGTGGCGCAGGCGGCGAGCGCGAAGGCGGCGGCGATCATCAAAGTGCGCATGGCGTTTTCTCCGGGTGGCCTGTGCTGTGACGGCTTAGGCGCTTTTCCGCTTGATCGGAATTGCGCCGGCGCGAACGCCTGCACTTTTGCGACGCGCGTCAGGCCTCGCGCG
>CAZMRN010000163.1:0-1921 GCA_964568575.1 uncultured Caulobacteraceae bacterium | reverse complement strand
GACGCTCGCGTTCGGCGCGCCGCCACGCGGCGATGGCGCCGTGATCGCCTGACAGCAGCACATCGGGAACCGCGCGGCCTTCCCACACGCGCGGCTTGGTGAAATGCGGATGTTCAAGAAGGCCGTCGGAGAAGCTGTCCTGCGCGGCCGAATCCGCATTGCCGAGCACGCCGGGCAGGAGCCGCACCGCAGCCTCGATCAGCACCAAGGCCGCCGCCTCGCCGCCGGCGAGCACCGCATCGCCGACGCTCACCTCCTGGCGCGCGCGGCGATGACGCGCTCGTCGAGGCCCTCGAAGCGGCCGCAGAACACGATCAGCCCGGGCCCGCGCGCCCATTCCTGCGCCAGGACTTGCGTCAATGGTTTCCCGCGCGGGGAAAGATAAATCAGCGGGCGATCGTCGCGCGGAATCGAATCGATCGCCGCGGCGGCGACGTCTGGCCGCATCACCAGCCCCGGCCCGCCGCCGAACGGCGCATCATCGACCGTGCGATGCTTGTCGGTCGCGAAGGCGCGGATATCCACGGTTTCGAGCGTCCAGACGCCGTCGCGCAAGGCGCGCCCGATCACGGACAGCGCCAGCGTTCCGGGGAACGCCTCGGGAAACAGCGTCAGCGCCGAGACGGCGAACGGCGCGCTCATGGCTCCTCCGCAACCGGCGGGTCGGCCACGATGCGGCGCGCGGCGACGTCGACCAGGGGCGCGTGCGCTTTGGTGAACGGCAAAAACCAGCTCGGCCCGGAGGGCGGGCGCACTTCAAGAAGGTCGCCCGCGCCGAAATTCGGGGCCGCGATCACCTCGCCCAAGGCGGTCCCGTCGAGCGCCTCGACGCGGCAGCCAATGAGATCGACGTGATAAAACTCGTCGTCGGCCGCGGGCGGCAGGCGCGACCGCGGCACATAAAGGCCCTGGCCCTTCAGCGCCTCCGCCTGTTCGCGGGTGGCGATCTCGGGCGCCGACACTGCGATGGCGTCCTTGATGGAGCGCCAGCGTTTCGGCGTGATCAGCGGCGCGCCCGATTTGTCGAGCAGCGGGCCATAGGAGACGAGGTTTTCCGGCGCCGCGGTGAAGCTGCGCACGCGCACCTCGCCCTTGACGCCAAAGGCGCCGGCGATCGCGCCCACCAGGACGAGATCGCCGTCATCCGCCATGCTCAGGCCTCGGCGCCGTCGCCGGCGGCCTTCGCCTTCTCGGCGGCGCGCTCGGCCATTTTCTTGCCGGGCTTGGCCTTCTCGGGATTGTTGCGCGCTTCGCGCTTCATCAGGCCGGCCTGGTCGAGGAAGCGCGCGACGCGATCGGTCGGCACCGCGCCCTTCTGCATCCAGGCCTGGATGGTTTCGGTTTTCAGAACCACCCGCTTGGGATCGTCGGCCTTCAGAAGCGGATTATAGGCGCCCACCTTCTCGATGAAGCGGCCGTCGCGCGGGCTGCGGCTGTCGGCGACGACGATGGAATAAAACGGCTTCTTCTTGGCGCCGCCGCGGGCGAGACGAATTTTCAAAGACACTTCACTCTCCTTGCAAATAGTCAGCCGCGAGCGGCCTGATGGTGACGGATCACTTCCTGGATGATGAAACCGATCAGCTTTTCCGCGAAATCGGGATCGAGATCGGCCTCGACCGCGAGCGCGCGCAGGCGCTGCACCTGCTGCTTCTCCCGTTCGGCGTCCGCCGGCGGCAGATCGTGCAGCGCCTTGTAGGCGCCCACCGCCTTGGTCAGCTTGAAACGCTCGGCCAAGAGATGGATCAGCGCCGCATCGAGATTGTCGATCGAGGCGCGATAACGGGCGAGATCGTCGCTCATCCTCCTTCTCCCCTTGTGGGAGAAGGTGGCGCGCAGCGCCGGATGAGGGGTGTCGGCGCAATCGATTGCGCGGTTTGGCAATCACCCCTCATCCGTCTCGCCGCTTCGCGGCGATCCA
>CAZMRN010000162.1:0-5432 GCA_964568575.1 uncultured Caulobacteraceae bacterium | reverse complement strand
GGGGCGAAGGGTTCGGCGGCGGCGATCGTCCCCCGCGCGCACCGCTCGGCGACCCGCAGGACGGCACGGTCAAGTTTTTCAACGCTGCGCGCGGCTTCGGCTTCATCACGCCGGACGGCGGCGGCGCGGACGTGTTCGTCCATGTCAGCGCCGTGGAGCGGGCGGGGCTTCCGCCGCTCAATGAAGGCCAGCGGGTGAACTTCCAGACCTTGCCGGATTCCAAGGGCAAGGGCCCCAAAGCGGTGAACCTCAAGCTCGCCGAATAGGCGCAACGGCGATCACGGGGAGCGCGGACGACCTCGTCCGCGCAACCGCACCTGAACAAGCATGGGCGATCTCGCCCATGCGCCACGCGATCCTCCGATGATGTGCATCGCCATGGGGCGCGAACAATCTCGTCAGCACTGGCGCAACACGCATGGATGGGCGCGGTCGCCCGTGTTCCATAGCGGCGATCAGCGGCGGAACACGCGCGCCCCGACATAGCACGGCTCGCTCTCGCACGCGGCGAGCCACAGCCGCGCATAAACCACGCCGTCGGCTTGCGGCGTGATTTGCACATAGGGCGTGTCGTTCGTGGCGATGTCGCGGCCCACGAACGCCCCGCCGACATCGTACACTTCGAGATCGACGTCCGAGCAATCGTTGTCGCACACGGCAAACACCCGGTAGGTCACGCCGCGCTGCAACGTCACCGGCCAGATCGCGCCGCCCTCAAGGCGCATCGGCGCGATGAAGTCCTGGATGGCGCCGTCGCGGCGAAAGCCTTCAGACGTGTGTTTGCCGGCCTGGGTGTCGAGATAGCCGCGCACTTGCGTCTGATAATCGGCGCTGCGCTGCGCCGATTGCGCTTGCGCGGGGCCGGCGCCGAGAACGACCGCCAAGGCGGCGATCAATGCTGCATGCTTCATGAAACCCGCCCTCGCCTCAACGCCGCCCATACTTTATTGACCCGCTTCGAACGTGCGCACGCCGACGAAGCACGGCTCGACCGAGCACGTCACCAGCCATACGCGCGCGGTGTAGGCGCCGGTCTGCGTCGCGGTGAATTCGACGAACGGATTGTTGTCGAACGCAACGTCGGTCGCGACCTGCTGGCCCGCGGGATCGAGGATCTCGATGTCGATGTCGCTGCAATCCTGGTCGCACGCGGCCTGAACGCGATAGCGCCGGCCGGCTTGCGCCGCGACGGTCTCGCGATGGCCGTCGCCTTCCAAACGCACCGCGGCGAGGCGATCGGCCGATTGCGTGAATCCGGCGCTGGTGTGGCGCGTGGACGAGCGGTCGAGGATGGCGCGCACATGGGCGGCGTAGGGCGGACCGTCTTCCGGCATCTCGGCGACGGCGGTGCGCTGGATCACATTGCCGCCGGACATCACCCGCGCCCCGACATAACAGGGCTCTTGCGAGCACGACGCCAGCCAGATGCGCACATAGCCGCGGCCGCTGCTTTCGGGCGTGATCTGCACGAACGGCGTGTCGTCGGAGGCGACGTCAGTGTCGACCAGCAGGCCGTCGGCGTCATAGATCTCCATGTCGACGTCGGAGCAATCGTCGTCGCAGGCGCCGAAGATCACGTAATTCACGCCGCGGCGCAGCTGCACCGGCCAGATTTTCGCCGTGCCGTTGTTCAGCGCGACGACCATTTCAGCGCCGCGCACGGCGCGATGGCCTTCGGCGGCGTGGCGCGGTTCGACGGCGTCGAGATAGGTGCGCACCTGCTGGTTGTAATCGACGTCCTGAGCGGCGGCGGGTCCGACGCCCATGGCGAGACCCAGGATCGCCGCGACGGCCAAGCTTTTCATGCCCATCGTCCTACTCCCTCCGCTTGCGCGACAGGCCTACGCGGCGGCGGCGCCCGGATCAAGGGCGCGCCTTGCGGGCGCCGCGATCCCCGCTTACCACGCGCGGCATGGCCGTCGCCTACGCCTCCGATGACGAAGACTCGATCTGGACCCCGCGCCGGCAGGTGTCGCTGGAGCGCGCGCGCCGGCGCTCGCGGCTGGTGCTGCATCTGCGACGCTTGTTCGTGGCGCTGGCGGGCGCAGCCGCGGCCTCGGTGTTCGCGTTCATGGCCGTGTTCACCGCACAGGGCGGCTTTTCCGGCGGGGCCAATCTCAACGGGGCCGAGCCGCTGACGATGCTCAATCCGCGCTTCACCGGCCGCGAGGAAAGCGGCGGCGCCTACCGCCTCACCGCGGAGATGGCCATCCGCGAGGCCGTGGGCGACCGGCTCCTGCGCTTGAGCGGGCCGCTCTATCAGACGCAGGAAGGCGCTTCGCTGATCGCCCCGAAAGGCGAGTACGACGAAGCCGCCGCCGCCGTGCGCCTGACCGAGGGCGTCACCCTCGTCGACCGCCAGGGCAATCGCTTCGTGACGCCATCCGTGGTGGTGAACCTGCGCACCGGCATCGTCGCCGGCATCGACGGCGTCACCGGCACGGGGCCCCTTGGCGCGGTGCGCGCCGGGTCCTATGAATTGCGCCGAAGCGACGGGGCCTTGGTGCTGCGCGGCGGCGTCACGGGGATGTTGCCGGAGCGCTCCGCGGCGCCGGCCCAAAATTGACGGCGGAGCGACATGCACAAGCTCATCCTGCCTGCCCTCGTCGCCGCCGCGATCTGCGCCGTCGCCGCGCCTGCGCAGGGGCAATTGAGCGCGCAAGGCGGCCCCATCTCCTACGCAGCCGACACGCTGGAATATTTCGAGAGCGAGCGGCGCCTGGTGCTGACCGGCAATGTCGAGATCGTCCAGAACGACGCCAATCTGCGCGCCGACCGGGTGACGCTGTTCTTCGCCGCCGGCCAAGGCCAGGCCCAGCCGGGCGGCATGGCCGCCGGCGACATCAGCCGCATGATCGCCGAAGGCGACGTCTATTTCGTCCGCCCCGAACAACAAGCGCGCGGCAACAACGCGGTCTATGAAACGGCGAGCGAAACCGTGACCTTCACCGGCAATGTCGTGGTCGCCAGCCCGGAGAACGTGATCCGCGGCGAAACCTTGGTGCTGCAATTGGGCGCCGGGCGCACGACGCTCTCTCCCGGCGGCGGCAGACGCGTGCAGGGCGTGTTCCGACCGCGCGAGCAGGGCGGCCGGTAAACGCACATTAAGTTCATGAATTCTTAGACTTGGTCGTTGATCTATGAGCCCCGAGGGCGGAATCAGCCATTCGATCGACGCCGCGCAGGTCGCCGCCGCCGAAGGCCTTTCGGCGGCGCGGATCGGCAAAGCGTATCGCAAGCGGCAAGTCGTCAAGGATGTGTCCTTGACGCTCAAGCGCGGCGAGATCGTCGGACTGCTCGGCCCCAATGGAGCAGGCAAGACCACCTGCTTTTATATGATCACGGGGCTCATTCGCGTGGATCACGGCCAAATCAGTCTGGACGGCCAGGACGTCACTGGTTTGCCGATGTATCAGCGCGCGCGCCTGGGCGTCGGCTATCTCCCGCAGGAGCCGTCGATCTTCCGTGGTCTCACCGTCGAGCAGAATGTCGCCGCGGTCGTGGAGCTTGTCGAACGCAATCGCGACAAGCGCCAGGAGGCGGTCGACGGCTTGCTGGCGGAGCTGCATATCGAGCATCTGCGCGATGCGCCCGCGGCCGCCTTGTCCGGCGGCGAGCGGCGTCGCGTCGAGATCGCCCGCGCGCTCGCCACACGGCCCTCGTACATGCTGCTGGATGAACCTTTCGCCGGCATCGATCCCATCGCCATCAGCGACATCCGCGACCTTGTTCTGTTTTTGAAGAATCGCGGCATCGGCATCCTGATCACCGATCACAACGTGCGCGAAACGCTCGAGATCGTGGATCGCGCGTCGATCATCTATGATGGAGAGGTTCTGTTCGAGGGCACGCCCGAACAGATTCTCGCAAACGAGGCCGTCCGCAAGGTTTATCTCGGCGATACGTTCAACTGACCGGGGGCGGCCGCCATGGCGCTTTCCCCGCGTTTGGAGTTGCGCCAGGGCCAGGCCCTGGTGATGACGCCGCAATTGCAGCAGGCGATCAAGCTTCTGCAATTGTCCAATCTCGAACTCGCCGACTTCATCGAAGCCGAGCTTGAGCGCAATCCGCTGCTCGAACGCGTCGAGCCGGAGGCCGAGCCGCGCGACGACGCCGCCGCGCTTGAAGCGGCGAATGAAAATTTCGGCGCCGATCTCGATGTCGACGCCGAGGCCCTGCACCCGGATTTGTCGTCGTCCGATCTCGCCGATGCGGGCGCGGCCCCGCTCACCGATTGGTCAAAGGCGAATTCGGGGAAAAGCTTCGACGATCTCCCGGAATTGCAGGACACGCTCGCCGCGGACAAAACGCTGGCGGAGCATCTCGACGATCAATTGACCGCCGCCGGCGTGACGCCCGTGGAGCGCATGATCGGCGCAGCCCTGATCGATCAGGTCGACGATTGGGGCTATTTCCGCGGCCGCGTCGATGAGACGGCGCGTCAATTGGGCTGCGCGGAAGCCGATGTCGCGCGCATTCTGGCGCTGATGCAGGGCTTCGAACCGACCGGCGTCATGGCGCGCGATCTCGCGGAATGCCTCGCCCTGCAGCTCAAGGAGCGCGACCGGCTCGATCCCGCGATGCAGGCGCTGCTCGCCAATCTCGACGCGCTGGGCAAAGCGCAATTCGAGCGGCTGCAGCACGTGTGCGGCGTCGACCGCGAAGATCTCGACGACATGATCGCCGAAATCCGCGCCTTGACGCCGAAGCCCGGCGCCGGTTTCGGCGCGGGCCCGGCGCAGACCGTGATCCCCGACGTCTATGTCAAGCCGGCGCCCGACGGCGGCTGGATGGTCGAACTCAACACCGAAACCATGCCGCGCGTGCTGATGAACCAGCGCTATTATGCGCGCGTGTCGAAAAGCGCGAAGCGCGAAGAGGACAAGGTGTTTCTCACCGAATGCGCGGCGAACGCGAATTGGCTGGTGAAGAGCCTCGATCAGCGCGCGCGCACGATCTTGAAAGTGGCGCGGGAAATCGTGCGTCAGCAAGACGCTTTTTTCGCCCATGGCGTCGCGCATCTGCGGCCGTTGAACCTGAAGACCATCGCCAGCGCGATCGAGGTGCACGGAAGCACCGTCAGCCGCGTGACTTCGAGCAAATACATGGCGACGCCGCGCGGCGTCTTCGAACTGAAATACTTCTTCACCGCCTCGATCCAATCGGCGGACGGCGGGGAAGCGCATTCGGCCGAGGCCGTGCGCTATCGCATCAAGCAGATGATCGAGCAGGAAGCGCCCGACGACATCCTCTCCGACGACCGCATAGTGGAGATCCTTCGCGGCTGCGGCATCGATATCGCCCGCCGCACGGTCGCGAAATACCGCGAAAGCCTGCGCCTGCCCTCCAGCGTCGAACGCAAGCGCCGCCTGGCGCGCTAACGCCCCTTCTCCCCTTGTGGGAGAAGGTGGCCCGAAGGGCCGGATGAGGGG
>CAZMRN010000161.1:0-5453 GCA_964568575.1 uncultured Caulobacteraceae bacterium | reverse complement strand
ATGGCGTTCATCCAGTTTCGCGCCGACACCGCCGGCCCCGATCCGCGCGCATGCCTCGAATTCTCCCGGCCGCTGTCGACCGATCCGAACGTCAATTTCGCGGATTACATCAGCATCGAGCCTGCAGCCCCGGTGCAGATCCAGGTCTCCGACACGCTCTTGTGCTTGGGCGGTCTGCCGTTCGAGCCCGACCGCCAAGTCACGATCCGCCAAGGCCTGCCCAGCCAGGACGGCGAACGCACGCGCGCCGACGAAACCTTCACGATGAGCTTCGGCGATCGGCCGGCGTTTGTCGGCTTCGTCGGCTCCGGCGTGATCCTGCCGCGCTCCGAGGCCGATGGCGTCGGCTTCGAGACGGTGAACGTGACGAAGCTGGAAGTGCGCGTGCTGCGCGTGAACAACCGCATCCTGTCGCAGCGCGCTTTCGACGCCGGCGCCGCCATCGCGGAAGGTGATTGGGATTATTGGTCGTTCGAGAACGCTGGCGACGACGTCGGCGTGGAGATCTACAAAGGCGAACTGACTGTCGACAGCGCCAGCCGCCGCAATCAGAGCGTCACCACGGTGTTTCCGCTCGGTTCCGTGCTCACCGATCAGCGCCCCGGCGTCTATGTGGTCAAGGTTCTCGATGTGACGCCCGGCGCCGGCGACAACGGCGCCAACACCGATCGGCCCGCCGCCGCCTATCGCTGGGTCATGGTCACCGACATGGCGCTGCAGACGTTCGACGGCGCGAGCGGCGCGGATGTCGTGGTCCGCTCGCTGCGCTCTGCGCGGCCGATGCAGGGCGTCACGCTGACTCTCGTGGCGCAAAACAATGAAGAACTCGCCCGCGCGACGACCGACGGCGATGGCCACGCCCGCTTTGCGCGCGCCCTGCTCGACGGCCAAGCGTCCGATCGGGCGCGCTACATCATGGCCTATGGCCCGGGCGGCGATTTCGCCGCGCTCGATTTGCAGCGCGCCACGCTCGATCTCTCCGACCGCGACGTCGACGGCCGACGTCCGCCCGGCGACATTGACGCCTATCTCTACACGGAACGCGGCGTGTACCGGCCCGGCGAGCGCGTGCGCATTCTCGGGCTTGTGCGCGACATCGAAGGCCGCGCCATCGCCGATCGCCCCTCTGCGCTCGTGATTTATCGTCCCAACGGCACGGAGGCGCAGCGCCTGCGCCTCGCCGCCGCCTCGGAGGCCGGCGCGGTGGCGCAGAACTACATGCTCGATCGCTCGGCGCCGCGCGGCGCCTGGCGTGCGGACTTGTTGGTCGACGGGCAGGAAGCCGTCGCCGGCAGCGTCTCGTTCTCGGTCGAAGATTTCGTGCCGCAACGTCTGCGCGTGCGGTTCGCGCCGCAAGCGCAGGGACCGCTGCTCGCCGGCCAGACCCGCGCCTTCGACGTGCAGGCGGACTTCCTGTACGGCGCGCCGGGCGCCGGCCTCGCTGTGGAAGGCGAAGCGCGCCTGCAGGTCGATCCGACGCCGTTCCCCAATTTCGCCGCGTACGCCTTCGGTCGCGCCGACGAATCCTTCTCGGAGCAATTCCTGCAATTGCCGTCGAGCGTGACCGATGCGACCGGACGCGCCCAGATCGCGCTCGCGTTGTCCGATCCGCCGCAAACCAGCCTGCCGCTGCGCGCGCGGGTCGTCACCAGCGTCGCCGATCCCGGCGGCCGCGTGGTGCGCGAAAGCTTCGCGCTGCCGGTGCGTCTGCAGAGCCGATATATCGGCGTCAAGGATGCGTTCGACAACGGCGTGGTGGCTGAAGGCCGCGCCCCGGCTTTCGATGTCGTGGTCGTCGACGCCGCCGGCGCGGCGGTCGCCGCGCGCGGCCTCTCTTGGACGCTGGTGCGCGAAGACTGGAGCTATGATTGGTATCTCGACGGCGGCCAATGGCGCTGGCGGCGCACGGGCCGCGACGTGCCGATCGACGCCGGACGCCTCGACGTCGCCGCCAATGCGCCGGCGCGCGTCACGCGGGCGGCGCTGGAAAGCGGCTCGTATCGCCTGATCCTGCGCGACGGCGCATCCGGCGCTGAAACCGCGCATCGCTTCAGCGCCGGATGGTCGTGGTCGAGCGATGAGGACGCCACGCCGGATACGGTCACGATCGCTGCACCGACCGAACCCGCGCGCCCGGGCGCGCGGGTGCGCATCGAAATCCGCCCGCCTTACGCCGGCGAGGCGCAGATCGTCGTGGCGACGGACCGCGTTCTGTCGGTGCGCACCATGCGCGTCGGCGCGGAAGGCGCAACGCTCAATCTCCCGGTCGAGCCGAGCTGGGGCGCAGGCGCCTACGTTCTGGTGACGGTGATGACGCCGCGCGATCCCGCCGCACTGCCGGTGCCGCGCCGCGCTGTGGGCGTGGCCTATGTGCCCGTCGATATGCGCGCGCGCACGCTCAATGTGGCGGTGGCGGAAGACATGGGCGTGGTGCGCCCGCGCCAGCGCGTCGCATTCCCGATCACCGTGACCAACGCGCCGCGCGGCGAAACCGTGTATGTCGCGCTCGCTGCGGTCGACGAAGGAATTTTGCAGCTGACGCGGTACGAAAGCCCCAATCCGGTCGCGTATTTCTTCGGGCGCCGCGCGCTCGGCGTCGGCGTGCGCGACGATTACGGCCGTCTGCTCAACGCCAATCTCGCCGCGCCGACGACGCCGCGGCAAGGCGGCGATTCGCTTGGCGGCGAAGGCCTTACTGTGGTGCCGACGCGCACCGTGTCGCTGATCTCGGACGTCGTGCGTCTCGATCGATCCGGGCGTGCGACGATCCCGCTCGATGTGCCCGACTTCAACGGCGAATTGCGCGTAATGGCGGTCGCGTGGACCAATTCCGCCGTCGGCCAGGACGCCGAAGCCGTGACCGTGCGCGACCCGGTCGTCGCCGAATTGACGCTGCCGCGCTTCATCGCGCCCGGCGACGAAGCGTCGGCCACTTTGCAGATCGACAACGTCGAAGGCCCCGCCGGAACCTACACCGTCAGCTATGCCGGCGCCGGCGCGGTGTCGCTCGTCGCGCCGCAAAGCCGGTTCACGCTGGCGCGCGGCCAGCAGCAGCGCGTGCGGCTGCCGCTGTCGTCGACGGCGCTTGGCCTCGGCCGCGTGACGATGGTCCTGCAGGGACCGAACGGTTTCCAAAGCGTGACGCGCACCTACGATATGCAGTCGCGCGCGCCCTATCTGCCGGTGACCGAAGCCGTCGTCGAACCCCAGGCGCCAGGCGCCGTGTGGCGATCGGGCGCCGACCTGTTCGCTCGCTTTCTGCCCGGGCAGGGGCGCGCGGTGGTCTCGTACTCCAACATCGCCGGGCTCGACGCTGCGTCTTATCTCGATCAGCTCGATCGCTACCCCTATGGTTGCTCTGAACAGCAAGTATCCGTGGCGATGCCGCTGCTCTATTTCAACGCCATCGCGGATCGCGTCGGCGCCGCCCAGGATCCGCGTCTGCGCCGCCGCGTACAGGAGGCGATCACGCGGCTTCTCGATCGTCAGGGCGCGGACGGCGCCTTCGGGCTGTGGTCGTCGGGCGATCGCGCCGCAACGCCCTGGATCGGCGCCTACATCACCGACTTCTTGCGCCGCGCGAAAGCGCAAGGCTATGTCGTGCCCAACGCCGCGCTGGAGCAAGCCTATGACGGCCTTCGCGCCGTTGCGAGACTGAACGATTTCGCCGCGGTGGGCTACGATTTCGAGGTCCACCGCTGGCCCGGCTCCAACGACACGACCGAATTGCTGCGCTCGCGCTCGGCCGCCTATGCGCTCTATGTGTTGGCCAAGGCTGACCAGGCGAACATCGCGCAAGTGCGGTATTACCACGACGCCCGCATGCGCGACGAGCCTTCGCCCTTGGCGCGGGCGCAGATCGGCGCGGCGCTTGCGCATCTCGGCGATCAGGCGCGGGCGCGCAACGCCTTCCGCGCCGCCGAAGAGGCGCTCGGCTATCGCAACACGGGCGATTGGTATCAATCGACGCTCCGCGATACGGCCGGCGTGCTCGCGCTCGCCGCCGAAGCCAACCAGACCGAACTGGTCGATCATCTGCGTCGCCGCCTTGAGCGGGAGGCGCGCGATCCGGCCGACACGATGACGCAAGAGCAGACGCACTTGTTGCTCGCCATCGAGGCGCTGCAGCGCGCCGGCGGGCCGGTGACGATCGCTTTGGATGGACAGCCCAACGCGGGACGGCGCGTGATGATTGAAGCGGCGAACGCCGCGCGCGCGCTGGCGTTCCGCAATGACGGCCGCGCGCAGGTCTGGCGCACGGTGACGACGTCAGGGCCGCCGCGGACCGCGCCGGCCGCTGTCTCGAACGGCTTCTCCATCGACAAGCGCATCGTGTCGCTGACGGGCGGCGCCGTCGATCCGATGAACCTGACGCAGGGCGCGCGCGTCATCGTCGTCATTAGCGGCCGCGCGCAGGGCCTGCGCACGCATCCTGCCGTGGTCGTGGATCTGTTGCCTGCGGGGCTCGAAATCGAAAGCGTGCTGACGCCGGAAGACGGCGTGGGCCAGACGCTCTGGGACGGCACGCGCCGCGACGGCCAGTTCGCGTTTGTGGGCGAGATTTCGCAGCCGCGCGTGGCCGAAGCCCGCGATGATCGCTTCGTCAGCGCGATCGATCTGCGCAATGGCGGCGGCTTCACCTTCGCCTACATGGCGCGCGCGGTGACGCCGGGCGCGTATGCGCTGCCGGCCGCGGTGGTGGAGGACATGTATCGCCCCGGCGTGCACGCGCGCACCAGCGTCGGGCGGATGCGCATCGCGCCGCAAGGCGAATGATCCGCGCGCCCATCCGACGCGGCCCGCGCGTTGGGTTGCCGCTCGCCGCGCGCGGCAAACGCCTCGCCGCGGCGCTGCTGGCGTTGATGCTCGGCGTGCTTGCGCTGGATTTGGCGTTTCCGCCGCCTTTGGCGCGTGCGCAGGCGGTTTCGCCGGTCGTGCTCGACCGCAACGGCGCGTGGCTGCATGCCTTCACCACGCCGGAAGGACGCTGGCGCCTCGCAGCGCGCCTCGATGAAATCGATCCGGTGTTTCTCAAGCGCGTCGTGCGTATTGAGGATGCGCGATTCTATTGGCATCCCGGCGTCGATCCGCTCGCGCTGGCGCGGGCAAGTTTCAACTATGCCCGCTCCGGCGAGATCAGCTCCGGGGCGTCAACCATCACCATGCAGGTCGCGCGCCTGATCGAGCCGCGCCCGCGCACGATCGCATCGAAGCTGACCGAGATGCTGCGTGCGCTGCAGATCGAGCGGCGCCTCTCGAAGCGTGAGATTTTGGCGATCTATCTGCAATTGGCGCCATATGGCGGCAATATCGAAGGCGTGCGGGCCGCGACGCGCGCCTATTTCGAGCGCGATCCTGTGTGGCTCGACGATGCAGAAATGGCGCTGCTGATCGCGCTGCCGCAGGCGCCGGAGGCGCGCCGGCCAGATCGCCGGCCGGAGGCGGCGCGCGCC
>CAZMRN010000160.1:0-5454 GCA_964568575.1 uncultured Caulobacteraceae bacterium | reverse complement strand
GCAGCAGCGCCTTGGCCCCGGTCGCCGCGATGCGCACTTCGCCGGCCGCGCCGCCGACCTCGACGACGCCGCCCCGCGGCACGCAATCGGCGCTGACCACGGCCAGCATCGCCGCCACGCAGACCGCCGGGCGCGGCATCGCAATCGGCGGCGCGCTCCAGTTCAGCTGCGGGCGCATGTGGCCGAACACTTTCGTCAGCACCTCACGCGCTTCGGCGAGTTCGCTGTCGGCCTCGACATGCGACGTCGCCACCGCGAAGCGATAAAAATCGAGCTTGGCCCAGATCTTTTTCACGCTCTGTTCGAGTTGCGCGCCGGCTTCGGCGGGATCGCTCTTGAGAAGGTCGAGATTCAGGACCATCGCGTTCAGAGGCTCGAACATGTCGTGGCACACTTTCCCGGCCACCACGGCGGCAAGCTCAGATCCATCGCGCATGACGCGCTCCTCAGTGTTGGGAAGACTCCGCACTTTAAGTGATTCGCGCCCTGGGCGAGCGCGCGATCGCCGCCCGAAATGACGCCGCGGCAGTCTTGGCAAGCGCCCCGGCAGCGCTCACGGTGCCGCCCAAACCAGGGAGGCAAGGCATGATCCGCACGCGCTTTACGGAAATGTTCGGCGTCGATCACCCGATCGCGCAGGGCGGGATGCAGTGGGTCGGCAAGGCGGAGCTGGTCTCGGCGGTGGCGAACGCTGGCGCGCTCGGTTTTCTGACGGCGCTGACGCAGCCGACGCCGGAGGCGCTCGCGGCCGAAATCGCGCGGTGCCGCACCATGACCGACAAGCCATTCGGCGTGAACCTCACCATCCTGCCGGCGATCAATCCGCCGCCATACGCCGAATATCGCCGCGCCATCATCGAAAGCGGGATCAAGATCGTCGAAACCGCGGGCTACAAGCCGCAGGAACACGTCGACGAGTTCAAGAAGCACGGCGTAAAGGTGATCCATAAATGCACCGCCGTGCGCCATGCGCTGTCGGCCGAGCGCATGGGGGTGGACGCCATCTCCATAGACGGCTTCGAATGCGCCGGCCATCCGGGCGAAGACGACATCCCGGGGCTGATCCTCATTCCCGCAGCGGCGGACAAGATCAAGATCCCGATGATCGCATCCGGCGGCTTCGGCGACGCGCGCGGACTGGTCGCAGCCCTCGCGCTCGGCGCCGACGGGATCAATATGGGCACGCGTTTCTGCGCCACGGTGGAGGCGCCGATCCACCAGAAGGTGAAGGAACAGATGGTCGCCAATGACGAGCGGGCGACCGATCTGATTTTTCGCACCATGCACAACACGGCGCGTGTTGCGAAGAACGCCATCTCGCAGCAGGTCGTGGCGATGGAGAAGCAGGGCGCGAAGTTCGAGGAAGTGCGCGAACTGGTCGCCGGCGCGCGCGGCCGCGTCGTGTATGAGATCGGCGACCCCGATTACGGCATCTGGTCGGCGGGAATGATCCAGGGCCTGATCCGCGACATCCCGACCGTGAAGGAGCTCGTCGAGCGCATCGTGCGCGAAGCGGAGGCGCTGATCCGCGGGCGGCTCAATGCGGCGCTCGTCTGAGGCGGCTTATGCGCGTCGGCGTTCAGCTTCCTGTTCGTCGGCTCCCCAGGCGTCGTCCGCAGCGCCGGACACGCCGTGTTGGTTCAGGTCGCGACGCAAGGATTCCTCGATGAGCGCCTGTCGCTCGTTGGCGGCGGAGCGGTAGGCGTCGTCGTCTAGCTCGTCCCACATCTGCCGCATCATCGCCAAGCCGCGCTCGTCATGCCTGCGGAAGATGCGCCCGGCGCGTTCGGCCTGATGAGCGCGGAAGCCCAACGCCTTGAGCGCCTTGACGCCCAGCTTGATGCCGCCCTCGAACGTTTCGCGCTCGGCCTCGTCGACGCCAAGATTGAGCAGGGCGTAATAATGCCCGCGATCATAGGCGCGGCTGAAGATTTTCAGATGCGGGAAGGCTTTCCGAACCGTGGCGGCGATCTCGAGCGCCTTCTCCTTGTCATCGACGGCGATGACCAGGGCGCGCGCCGTTTCCGCGCCGGCGGCGCGCAGTAGATCGACGCGGCTGGCGTCGCCGTAATTCGCGCGATTGCCGAAGCCGCGCACCAACTCCACCTGATCGGCGTTGTGCTCAAGGATGGAGGTCTTGAAGCCGTTGGCGCTGAGAACGCGATGGACGATCTGGCCGAAACGGCCGAAGCCCGCCACGATCACGTCGGGTGCGTCGATGTCGAGATCGGCGGGCGCCGCGCGTTCCTCCGGCGCATCGAGTTTCGTCGACAGGCGCTCGGCGGCGAGCAGCAAGAGCGGCGTGAGCGCCATCGAGATCGCCACCGCCGCGGTCAGCGGGTCGATCAAGGCTTGGCTCAGCACATTTTCGGTTTGCGCGAATGTGAACAGCACGAAGGCGAACTCGCCGCCCTGCGCCAGCGCCAGCGCAATGAGCGCAGAATCGGCGGCGGGCCGCTTGAACGCGCGCGCAAGCCCGAACAGCACCGCGCTCTTGATCACGATGAGCCCAAGCACGATCGCCGCGATCAAAAGCGGCGCTGCGGCGATCAGCGCGAAATCGATCGTCGCGCCGACGGAGATGAAGAAGATCCCGAGCAGAAGGCCGCGGAACGGCTCGATATCGGTTTCGATTTCGTGGCGATATTCGCTGTCGGCCAGGACGACGCCCGCAACGAAGGCGCCGAGCGCCGGCGAGAGGCCGACGGTCTGCATCAGAAGCGCAACGCCGACGACCAGCGCCAGAGCCGCGGCGGTGAAGATTTCGTGCAGACCCACGCCCGCAATGAAGCGGAACAGCGGCCGCATCAGGACGCGCCCCGCGAGGACGATCGCGCCAACTGCGGCGAACACCGCCAGCGCCTGCGCCCAGGCGGGCAGCGAAGCGAGTCCGCCGGAGGCGTGCGCGGTTTCGCCGGCCTGCGCCATCGCCAGCAGCGGAAACAGCGCCAGCATCGGGATCACCGCGATGTCTTGAAACAACAACACGGCGAACGCGCCGCGCCCGGGATCGGTCGCTGCGAGGCCTTTTTCGCGCAGGCTCTGCAGCACGATCGCGGTGGACGACAGGGAAAGAATGAAGCCGATCGCCGTCGCCTGGCGCCAATCCACGCCAGCAGCGATCGCAGCAGCCGTTAGCGCCGCCCCGGTCAGCAGCACCTGCAGCCCGCCGAGCCCCAGAATGGAATTGCGCATCGTCCACAAGAGCGCCGGGCGAAGCTCGAGCCCGATCAGGAACAGCATGATGACGACGCCGAATTCGGCGGTATGCATAACGGCTTCGGGGTCGGCGAGGAGCTTCAGGCCGAACGGGCCAATAATCGCGCCCGCGATCAAATAGCCGAGCACCGAGCCGAGCCCGAGCCGCTTGGCGATCGGAACCGATGCAACCGAGGCGGCGAGAAAGACGAAGAATTCCGCGAGCGGGAGGCCATGATCCATGAGACGTCTTTCCGTATCGCCTCAGTGGCGCTGCAGGGCGAGAATGCGCGCGCGGTAGCCGGCGGCGGCGGTCTTGAGCGATGCCTCGCTTGATGTTCGGCTGGCGTGAAGCACATAAGGCGCGCGCCACTGCATGCCGCACAGGTGCGCGGTGGCCTGCAGCGGCGTCAATAGTTCTTCGATCGAGAAACGATTATAGCCGTCCTTGTCGTAGGAATCCTCCCGCCCGCCGGCGGTGAGCGCGTGCATCCAAATCTTGCCGCGCAGGGCGTGCCCGCCCTCGCCATAGGCCCATCCGTTCTCCAGCACCAGATCCTGCCATTCTTTCAACAGCGCCGGCGTCGAGTACCAATAGAGCGGATGCTGCAGCACGATCGCGTCATGCTGGGTCAACAGTTCCTGCTCGCGCGGCGCGTCGATCAGCATGTCGGGGTAGAGCTCGTACAGGTCGTGCACGGTGACGCCGTCAAGATCGCGCACGGCGTCCAGAAGCGCGCGATTGGCGCGCGAGCGCTGAAAGGCGGGATGAGCGAAAAGAATGAGAACGGTCTTGGTCACGCAAGGGAAGTGTGTAGCCGCGCCCGGCGCGAGGGTCTAGCACGACGGAGACGCACGTTGAGGAGAGGACGATGCCCCAGTTCCGCATGATCGAAACCAATGGCGTGCGCCTGCGCGCGGCGATCGAGGGCGAGGGGCCTTTGGTCGTGCTGGTGCACGGCTTTCCCGAGAGCTGGTATTCTTGGCGCCATCAGATGGGCCCGCTGGCGGCGGCCGGGTTCACGGCATGTGCGATCGATGTGCGCGGCTATGGCGGCTCCGACAAGCCGCACCCGGTCGAGGCCTATGACATGGAGAGCCTCACCGGCGACGTGGCGGGCGTGATCGCCGCCTTGTCGCCGACGGCGCCGGCGGTGGTGGTCGGCCATGATTGGGGCGCGCCGATCGCGTGGAACACGGCGCTGCTGCATCCCGATCGGGTGCGCGCGGTGGCGGGCCTCTCTGTGCCGTACGTGCCGCCGGGCCCGGCCCCGTTCATCGACATGGCGCACGAGATTTTCACGCGCCGCGGCCTCTTCTTCTACCAAGTCTATTTCCAGGACGAGGGCGTCGCGGAGGCGGAATGGGAGGCCGATGTGCGGGGCGGCTTGCGTCGCTTCTATTACGCGATCAGCGGAGACGCGCCTGACGGAACCTGGCCGCTCGACAAGAAGCACGGCGACACGCTGATGCATCGCTTGCCCGATCCGCAGCCCTTTCCCGCCTGGCTCAGCCCAGCGGATCTGGACTATTATGTCGGCGAATTTTCGCAGTCGGGCTTTCGCGGCCCGCTCAACCGCTATCGCAATCATCGCCGCGATCACGCGTTCCTCACCGCCCGCCAGGACCATGTGCTGCGCCAGCCGGCGCTGTTCATCGGCGGCGACCGCGATCTGGTGCTGAAGATGTTTCCCGGCGTCGACCTGTTCCCGCTGATGCAGGCTTCGATCCCCGATCTCGGAGGCGCGCATCTTCTGCCCGGAATCGGGCATTGGACGCAGCAGGAAGCGCCGGATGCGGTCACTGCGCATCTGATCGATTGGCTGGCCACGCTTTAGAGCGCGATCACTCCGGCGCGGGATCGCCGTTGCGCCGCAGCGCGAGATAAAGCGCTGCGCCCGCCAACGTCACCGCGATCCCGACGAACGCGCCGATGCGCACGCTCGGCAGGCTAGCGAGATAGGTCAGCGACGAAATCAGCACCCAGGCGTTCGCCGCCGCGAACAGCAGCGGCAGCCACGGATAGAGCGGCGTCTTGAAGGGGCGTGGGATGTCGGGATGCTTGCGCCGCAGAATGATGACGGCCAGCGCGCTCAGGGTGAGGAAAAACCAGAACGCCGGCGCAGTGTAATCGACCAGCGTCGCGAAACCGTCGCGCGTCCAGGCGCCGAGCCCGACGAGCGCGAGCGAAATCGCGCCCTGCGCCAGCGTCGCGCGGGCCGGCGCGCCGCGGGCGGGATCCCAGCGCGCCAATCC
>CAZMRN010000159.1:4672-5467 GCA_964568575.1 uncultured Caulobacteraceae bacterium | reverse complement strand
CCGCGACATTGACGCGAATGCCTTGCGCTCCAAGACGCATGGCCGATTGCATGGCGCGCTTCATCGCCCGGCGGAACGCCACGCGGCGCTCGAGCTGTTGGGCGATGCCTTCGGCGACGAGATAGGCGTCGGTCTCAGGCTTGCGCACTTCGACGAGGTTGAGAAACACCTCGGCGTCCGGCGCCATCTTCGACAATTCCTTGCGGAGCTTGTCGATGTCGGTGCCCTTCTTGCCGATGACCACGCCCGGCTTGGCGGTGAAGATGGTCACGCGGCACTTCTTCAACGGACGTTCGATCAGAATCTTGGAAATGCCCGCCGCGTTCAGCCGCGCGCGCAGGAATTTGCGGATCTTGAGGTCCTGGTGCAGCAGCTTGGCGTAATCGCCGGTGTTGGCGTACCAGCGGCTGTCCCAGGTGCGGTTGACGCCCAGGCGCAAGCCGATCGGATTGACTTTCTGACCCATCAGCCGGCCTCCGCCGCGTTCGGCTCTTGCGACACGTCGCGCAGCACGATTGTGAGGTGAGCGAAAAATTTCTCGATGCGCGCGCCGCGGCCGCGCGCACGCGCCACCGACCGCTTCATCACGATGCTTTTGCCGACATGCGCTTGCGCGACGACAAGCCGATCGATGTCGAGGTCGTGGTTGTTCTCCGCATTGGCGATCGCGGAGCGCAGGCACTTCAACACGTCCTTGGAGATGCGCTTGCGCGAGAAGGTCAATTCATTGACCGCCTTCTCCGCCGTGAGGCCGCGGATCGATTGCGCCACGAGATTGAGCTTCTGCGGGCTGAC
>CAZMRN010000159.1:2480-4583 GCA_964568575.1 uncultured Caulobacteraceae bacterium | reverse complement strand
TCCTCTTCGCTTTCTTGTCGGCGCCGTGTCCATAATAGGACCGCGTCGGCGCGAACTCGCCGAACTTGTGTCCCACCATGTCTTCGTTCACGAGCACCGGAACGAATTGCTTGCCGTTGTGCACCTGGAAGGCCAGGCCCACGAATTGCGGCATGATCGTCGACCGGCGAGACCAGGTCTTGATCGCGCCGCGGCCGCCGCTGGCGCTCAGCTTTTCAGCTTTCGCGAGCAGATAACCGTCGACGAACGGGCCTTTCCAAACGGAACGCGACATGCCTTACGCCTTCTTCGCGTGACGCCGGCGGATGATCAGACGATCCGACGGCTTGGTTTTGCGGGTCTTGGGACCGCGGGTCTTCTTGCCCCACGGGGTGACGGGGTGACGGCCGCCCGACGTCTTGCCTTCGCCGCCGCCGTGCGGGTGATCGACCGGGTTCATCGCGACGCCGCGCACGCTCGGGCGAACGCCCAGCCATTTGGAGCGGCCCGCCTTGCCCCAGTTCTCGTTCATGTTGTCGGGATTGGACACCGCGCCGATCGTGGCCATGCAGCTGTCCTGCACCATGCGCACTTCGCCGGAGCTCATGCGCAGTTGCGCGTAGCCGGCATCGCGCCCGACGACCTGCACATAGGCGCCGGCGGCGCGCGCCATCTGGCCGCCCTTGAGCGGCTTCAGCTCGACATTGTGCACGATCGTGCCGACCGGAATCGACTTCAACGGCATCGCGTTGCCGGGCTTCACATCGACCCGCTCGCCGGCGACGATCTCGTCGCCCGCCTTGAGGCGTTGCGGCGCAAGGATATAGGCGAGCTCGCCGTCCTTGTACTTCACCAGCGCGATGAAGGCGGTGCGGTTCGGGTCATATTCGAGGCGCTCGACGGTCGCGGGAATGTCCCACTTGCGGCGCTTGAAATCGATGATGCGGTAGGTCCGCTTATGGCCGCCGCCGTGCCGATAGGCCGTAACGCGGCCCATATTGTTGCGCCCGCCGGACTTGGTGAGCCCTTCGGTGAGCGCCTTGACGGGCTTGCCCTTGTAGAGCTCGCCGCGGTCCACGATCACCAGCTGGCGACGTCCCGGCGAGGTCGGACGGAAAGTCTTCAACGCCATGTCTAGAGCCCCGTCGTCACATCGATGGAATCGCCGTCGGCGAGCGTGACGATCGCCTTCTTGCGATCGGCGCGCTTGCCCTCGACGCCGCGAAACCGCTTCGTCTTGCCCTTCACGCGGATCGTGTTCACCGACGTCACCTTCACCTTGAACAAGGCTTCGACGGCGGCCTTGACGTCATCCTTCGTCGCCGTCAGCGGCACGCGAAACACCACCTTGTTCTTCTCGGAGAGAAGCGTGGTCTTTTCGGTGATCACCGGCGCGATGATCG
Source organism: uncultured Caulobacteraceae bacterium (assembly GCA_964568575.1). GTDB lineage: Bacteria > Pseudomonadota > Alphaproteobacteria > Caulobacterales > Aquidulcibacteraceae > RI-43. Next base: position 3,201 of record CAZMRN010000159.1, on the reverse strand, counting down.
TGTCGAAATGCTTCACCGCGCTCATGCTGCGGCTCCTTCAGGGGAAAACCGCTTCGCGATCGCTTCGACGGCTTCGGTGGTCAGCGCCAGGCGCTTGCGGCGCAGGATGTCATAGACGTTGAGGCCTGCGGTCGGCAGCACGTCCAGGTTCGGGATGTTGCGCGCCGCGAGGCCGAAATTGGCGTCGACTTCGGCGCCGGCGATGATCAGCGCATTGTCGAGGCCGAGCTTCTTGAGGCTCTTCTTCAGTTCGGCCGTCTTCGGCGCGGCGATCTTGGCTGCGTCGAGGATGACGAGCTCGCCCGCCTTGGCCTTGGCCGACAGCGCGTGCTTGAGCGCCAGCGCGCGCACCTTCTTCGGCAGGTCGTGGGCGTGATCGCGCGGGTGGATGGCGTGGGCCATGCCGCCGCCGCGGAAGATCGGGGCGTTGGCGGAACCGTGACGGGCGTTGCCGGTGCCCTTCTGCTTGTAGAGCTTGGAATGCGAGCGGGCGACCTCGCCGCGCGTGAGCGCCTTGGAGGTTCCCGCGCGCCGCTTGGCCAATTGATATTTCACCATGCGCTGAAGGATGTCGGCGCGAATTTCGGCGATGCCGAAAATGCCGTCGTCCAGGTCGATCGACCCGGCCTTCTTGGCGTCGAGGGTTTGAACGTCGATCTTCATGGATCGCTCCTCAAGCGGCGGCGTCGGGAGCATCTTCGGCGGTTCCGCAACAGCTTTC
>CAZMRN010000159.1:0-2470 GCA_964568575.1 uncultured Caulobacteraceae bacterium | reverse complement strand
CCTCAAGCGGCGGCGTCGGCGGCGCGGAACGCGGCCGGCTTCGGCGCCGCATCCGGCAGCTTCGCTTTGACGGCGTCGCGAATTTCGACCCAGGACAAATCCGAACCAGGCACCGCGCCGCGCACGAACACCAGGCCGCGCTCGGCGTCGACCTTCACCACAAGCAGGTTCTGCGTGGTGATCCGCTCCTGGCCGAGATGGCCGGCCATTTTCTTATTTTTGAAAACTTTTCCGGGATCTTGACGCTGTCCCGTCGAGCCGTGCGCGCGGTGCGTGATCGACACGCCGTGCGAGGCGCGCAAACCGCCGAAATTCCAGCGCTTCATGGCGCCCGCGAAGCCCTTGCCGATGGAGACGCCCGAAACGTCCACCTTCTGCCCAACAACGAAATGGTCGGCTGTGATCTCGGCGCCGACGGGGGCCATCAGATCGGCCGGCACGCGGAACTCGACCACCTGCGCGCGCGCCTCGACATTCGCTTTCGCAAACTGGCCGCGCTCGGCCTTGGTCATGCGCTTGGCCTTCGGCGTTCCCGCGCCCAGCTGCAGGGCGGTGTAGCCGTCCTTCTCAGCGGTGCGATGCGCCACGACGCGGCAACCGTCGAGCTGCAGCACGGTTACCGGCACATGTGCGCCGTCCTCGGCGAAGAGGCGCATCATCCCGATCTTTTTTGCGATGACGCCGGTGCGGCGTTGATAGGCGCTTTTGGGATTGGACATCGGATCAGCCCAGCACTTGAATTTGGACGTCGACGCCGGCGGACAGATCCAACTTCATCAGCGCGTCGACGGTTTGCGGCGTGGGATCGACGATGTCGAGAACGCGCTTGTGGGTTCTGATCTCGAATTGCTCGCGCGACTTTTTATCAACGTGGGGCGAGCGGTTGACGGTGAACTTCTCGATGCGGGTCGGCAGCGGCACGGGCCCCACCACCTGCGCGCCCGTGCGCTTGGCGGTCGACACGATCTCCCGGGTGGATTGGTCCAACATCCGGTGATCGAAGGCTTTGAGCCTGATCCTTATGTTCTGCTGCATCGTCGCGCTCTTCACTCAAAAAGGCGGCGCCAGACGCCCCGAAGAGCGCGTCTGAACCGCTTGTTTCGACTGGTGACAGGGGGTTCTCGTCGTTCCTGGAGGCCTGACGGCAATAGGGCCGCCGGCCCCGTTCATCGGGGCCAACGCCCTGGATGCTCCGAACGACAGGAATCCGCGTCTAGGCGTGCGCCTACAGCCGGTCCAAATCGGAAGGCGGGTGATTAGCGATGCGCGGCGCCCGCGTCAAGCGAAACAGACCCCTTAAGGTGCGCCGCCGTCAGTTTCCCACCTCGACCCGGCCGGAGCCGATCGCGTTCAAGCTGCGCTCGCCGGTGACGGTGGGCGCGCGCACCGCGCCCGAACCTGCGATATCCACGTCGAGATCGCCCACGGGCGCGGTCACCTCGATGTCGCCGGACCCGACAATGCTGGCGTCCAGGCGCTGGATCGGCGCCCGGACAAGAATATCCCCGGAGCCGGCGATGGAGATGTCGGCCTCGCTGATGCGTCCGCCCTGAATCTCGGCCGTGCCTGAACCCGCCGAACGCGCCTCGAGGCGACCTTCCAGGCTCGCCGCTGTGAGATCGCCCGATCCGGCGATGACGGCGTCCAATGTCTCGCGCACCGCGCCCAAAGAAACCGAACCGGCGCCCGCAATGCGCACCTCAACGGTCTGGGCCGCGCCAACGCGCACGTCGCCGGAGCCCGCGAGCACCATGTCCAGCGCGCCCGCGACGTCGCCCACGACGCCGCCGCTGCAGCCGGAGAAGGTCAAGTCCGCCTCGTCGAGGGCCCCGATCTCCGCCGCGACTGCGCCGTCGACAGTGAGGTCGAGCCGGCGTGGGGTGCGCAGGGTGATCACCGGCAGGCGCTCGCGCGCAACCAGCCCGTAGCCGTCCAACAGCGCGCCGCCGTCCTCGAGGCAATCGTCGATGCGCCCGCCCAGCCGGCCGTCGATGACGACGCCGCCGTCGCGAGTCGACACCACAGGCATCGGCGTTTCGCCAGGATTGTCGATGTCGACCGAAATGTCGTTGCGGTCCTCCGGAAGGATGCGCACGACCGCGGCGCTGTGCCGGATGCGCACCGCGCCGCCGGGATAACGCCCCCCCGCGAACACGCCCTGGGCGACCTCCTGGATCGGGTCTTCATGAATCCCGCCGATCCGGAAACTGACCCCGCCTGAGCGTTCGGCGAACCCCCACAGCGCGAATCCAATCGCCAAGATCACGCCGAACACCAGCGCCGCGCGCTCCATCGCCATCCCTCCGCCCGCGCCAAGGCTCTGGCGCGCTTCGTCCTGTAGCGCAGATGCGCGCGGACGCGCTCCTGGATGCGCCTTAGCCCACAATACCGCCGCCGGCGGTCATGGGGGAGCGCCAACGAAAAAGCCCGCCGGATGTCTCCGGCGGGCTTTTGAGCGCTGTGCCGCGTC
>CAZMRN010000158.1:0-5471 GCA_964568575.1 uncultured Caulobacteraceae bacterium | reverse complement strand
GGTGAAGTCACGGCCGGTGATCGTCGGGCGCGCGCCTTCCGGCAGCTTCACCGCCGAAATGTGCACCACATCGCCGATGTTCAGGCCTGTGAGATCGACGACGAGCTCTTCCGGGATCTTCGACGCCGGCACGCGCATGTTCACCACGTGCCGCACCACGTTGAGCGCGCCGCCGCGCTTCAGCCCCGGCGAGGCTTCCTGGTTGATGAACCGCACGGGCACATCGACCGTGATCACGGAGTTTTCTTCGACGCGATACAGATCGACATGGATCGGCCGGTCCGAGACCGGATGAAACTGGATTTCCCGCGGGATGACCGGCTGGCGCTCGCCCTTGTGGTCGATCTCCACCATGTGGGACAGGAACTTGCCCGAACGCAGGGCCTTTTCGACCTCGGACAGCTTCAGCGCGATCGGCACCGCGCCGCGGGGACCGCCATAGATGACCCCCGGCAGGAGCCCCTGGTCGCGCGTCGCGCGGGCCCCGCCCGTGCCGGTCCGCTCGCGACGTTCGACGTTCAAAATAATGCCCGACACCGGAGCGCCCCTGGAAAACAGCGTGCTGAAAAAACGAAGGCGGGTGTCTAGCGGAAAGGGCCGGGCAAGGCAATCGCGCAGACAGGCCCATTCAGCGCGGCGCCCAGACCAGGGCGTCGGCGAGGTACGGCCGCAGCACGCGCGCGGCGGCATATGACGAAACGTGGTCGTCGTCGACATAGAGCGGGTGTCCGTCGTGCGTGACGGCGCAGGCGTCAGGGCAAAGGGGCGCGAGCAGGGAAACCCTGCGCACGCCGGGATCGCGCGCGAGTTCGGCGAACACGGCGCGCACCGGCGCATGACGGGCCAGCATCTGCGCGCGCGTCGGCGGCGGGGGCGGTTGATCGCCCCAGCGCGCCTGGGCGAACAGGCGCTGCGGCACATCCCAGCCGAATTCCGGCGTGCCCTCGATGATCGTCACGGTGCGGCCCGTGCTGCGAATCGCCGCCACGGTGCGCGCCAATCCGGCCTCGAACACGGCCTCGAGCGGTTGACCCGCCTGCGGCGCGGCCGCATCCAACAGCACGATGGCCGTCCCCTCTTCACCGGGAAGGAGGACGCCGCTGTGGAACAGCGTCCAGCGGGCGTACAGGACGACATGGGCGATATCGGGCCGCGTGCGCAGACGCGCGATCACCGCCTCGTTGTAGGTGCGGCAGGTCGGGTAATCGGGACGCTCGACCCCAAGCAGCGGCGGACAGCCGAGGCGGCCGGCGACGACGCCGCTCAACCCCACATCGCGGGCTGCGGCGTCGACGCCGGGCATGACCGCGTCGGCGTGGGAATCACCCCAAAATAAAAAATCCGCAGCAGACGCCGGCGCCCCGACCGCGCACCACGGCGCGGCGACGGAGCCTTCGAAGCACTCCTGGCGACGCGGATTGATGTCGCCGCCCCCCGCCACGAGCTTCAACTCGGCGGGCGAGAAGCGCTGCGGCGCGCCATCCGAAATGTATACCGCCGCGAATCCGGCGCCGATGGTCGCGGCCCCGGCGGCGGACAGGGCGAACACGGCGCGACGGCTCAGAAAGGCGCGCCGGCGAAAGGGCTGCTCCACCAAGCGCCACGACGCCGCCGCGACGGCGAACGCGGCCGCAACGCATCCCGTCGCAACCGCCCAAGGCAGGTCGACGACATCCAGCCGAATGCGCGCAAACGACAGCAGCGGCCAATGCCACAAATAGAGCGAGTATGAGATCAAGCCGACGAACACCAGCGGCGGCGCGCTCAGGATCGCCGCCGCCCATGAGCGCCCCCCGGATCCCGCCGCAATAATGAGCGCCGCGCCCAAGGCTGGCGCGAGCGCGGCCCATCCCGGCATGCGCGTGGACTCGTCGAATATTGCAATCGCCGTCGCGATCAGCGCGAGGCCAAGAACGGCCATCGCCTCTCGGAGCCAGCGCGGCGCCTGCTGCGGCCAGGTTGCCAGGGCGAGCGCGGCGCCAAGGCCCAATTCCCAGGCGCGCGCGGGCGTGGCGTAGAACGCACGTACATGGTCATGATCGGTCCACCACAGCGATAGCGCGAATGAGGCTGCGGAGAGGGCGACGATCACCGGGAGCGCGCCGGCGCGAAGTTTCGCCGCGGCCAGAAGAACAAACGGAAAGAGAAAGTAGAATTGCTCCTCGACGGCCAATGACCAGGTGTGCAGCAGCGGCGCAAAGTCAGAGCCCGGGAAGAAATAATCGGTCGCCCACACGCTGAACCAGGCGTTCGAGAGAAACGCGGTGGTCGCGGCGCCCGATCCGGCGGCGGCGCGATAATCGTGCGGCAATTGCAGGACGAAGCCCGCCGCCATTACGGCGAGCAGCATCACGAACAGCGCAGGAAGGATGCGCCGCGCGCGGCGTTCGTAAAAGCCGAACAGCGAGAACGCGTCACGCGCCATCGCATCGCGAAGCATAAGCGTTATCAAGTATCCCGATATGACGAAGAAAATATCCACACCCACGAAACCGCCAGGTGCGAGCGGGGACGCAGCGTGATGCAATACAACCGGAAGCACTGCGACAGCGCGCAGGCCGTCGATATCTTTGCGATACTGCAAGTCATTACCACTGAATGTCGTTCTTCAGCTTTAAAAGCGTAGGCTGCGCTTCTGCATCTGGCAAATATTGCAGTGCAGCAGCGCTTTACTGCGCGCCTCGTTGAGGCAGGACGGCCAAAGACAACCCGGTGTGGCGGCGGTCACGCCGCGAAACTTTGACTTGAAATTCGTTGGGGTTGGCGTCGCTATTTTCGGGTGGCAGGCGCCTCAACGGAGGGAGACCATGATCCAAGGCTGGCCGCGATGGCTTGTCGCCGTGATCTCCTGGCTGGCGGCGCGCTGGCCCTGGCTCGCGCGGTTGATCAACCGGGCCGCGATCAACGCGACCGTGAACAAGGCGCGCCACCGCCCGCACATCCATTCCACCGTCCATGACTATGTGTCCTGGACCTCGATGACCGATCGCAGTTGGAGCGCGCGGCATCTGCCGGCCGTCCCGCCGCGGACCGACCCCGCGCCGGAGGCGCTGGCGCCGCTGTTCGCGCGGCGTGGCGGGCAGATCCTGTCGGACAAATCGACCTGTCTGTTCCCCGCATTCGCGCAATATCTCACCGACGGCTTCATCCGCACGCGCATGCCGGAAGATGGCGAGCCGGATCATGTGCGCCGGCGCAACACCTCCAATCACGAGATCGATTTGTGCCCGCTCTATGGGCGCACGGCCGAACAAACCTTGGCGTTGCGCGCGCGCGAGGAGACGCCTGGACGCAAAGGCAGGCTCGCCTCGCAACGGATCGGGACAGAGGAGTTCCCGCCGTTCCTGTGCGATGCGGCCGGCGCGGTGAAGGCGGAATTCGCCGTGCTCGATCCGCCGCTGGGCTTCGACAAAATCAAGGACCCGGCGCGCCGCGCCGCGATCTTCGCGGTCGGCGGAGACCGCGTGAATTCAGCGCCGCAGGTCGCCGCGATGAACACGCTGTTTCTGCGCGAGCACAATCGTTTGGCCGGCCTCATCGAGCGCGACCATCCCGATTGGGACGACGAGCGCGTGTTTCAGGTCGCGCGCAATGTGGTGATCGTGTGCTTCATCAAGATCGTGGTGGAGGATTACATCAACCACATCACGCCCGCGCCGTTCCGCTTGATGGCGGACCCAAGTGTCGCGTGGAAAGCGCCGTGGAACAAGCCGAACTGGATCACCGCGGAATTCAGTCTTTTGTATCGCTGGCATGCGCTGATCCCCGACGCGATGCGGTGGGGCGAGCGCGACGTGCCGGTCGGCGAGACCTTCATGAACAACACGCTGCTGATCGAGACCGGCCTTGCCGGCGCCCTCGCCGGATTGAGCGCGCAGAAGGCCGGCAAGCTCGGCGCATTCAACACCGCAGCGGCGCTGGCGCATGTGGAGCAAGCCTCCATTCGCCAGGACCGCGACGCCCGCATGGCGCCGTATGCGGACTACCGCGCCTATGTGAAGATGGCGCGCCCCAAGACGTTCAAGCAGGTGTCGAAGAACAAGGACGTGCGCGCTTTCCTGGCGAGCGTCTATGCAAGCCCGGCCGAGATCGACTTCTTCGTGGGTCTGTTCTGCGAAGACCTCGAACCGAATTCGCCGCTGCCGCCGCTCATCCTGCGCCTGGTTGCGATCGATGCGTTTTCGCAGGCGCTGACCAATCCGCTGCTCTCCGAGCACGCCTTCAAGCCCGAGACGTTCAGCGCCGTGGGCTGGGACACGATCCAGACGACGCGCTGTTTGCGCGACGTCGCTGCCCGAAATTGTGCGCTTGCCGAGGATGCGTTCGTCGGGATGACGCAGCCGAGCTGGCGTTATCGCTGGTGATCGGCCGCGCCCGGCGCTTCGGCGTCGGCGATGGCGCGTTCGAAGGCCGCGATGGTCTGATCGACGCAGCACGCGTTCAGGAAGTGATCGCCGCCGGGCACATCGACGAACCGTCCGCCGAAATCAGCAGCCCAACGCTGCGCAGCCGAGAGCGGCACGAACGTGTCGGCGTCGCCATGCAGAAACACTTTCGGGATCGTGAGCGCCGAGAGCGCGGCGAACGCCGCGGGCAATTGCGGGCCCTGGCGCTGCACTTCGGTGATCGAATTGCGCAGGTCGCGCTGCAACAGCGGCTTCACCAGCGCGCCGACGCCGAACAGGCGCCGCGCGGTGGGGCCGCGCTCGCCGAAATAGGATGACGCCAGCACCAGCGCCTGCACCCGCTCGGGATTGGCGCGTGCCATCAGCGACGCGATCGGCGCGCCATAGGATTGGCCGACGACCAGAACGCGCTGCGCAGGCGCGCCCCACAGCAGCGGCGACAGCGCCTGCGCCTGGGTTTCAAGATCGGTCACCGCAGTCAGCGGCTCGCTCTGCGCGAAGCCGGGGCGATCGACGACGATCATCTCGCGGTCGGCGCCGATGCGCGCGATCGTGGGCGCCCAATATTCCGACCAGGAGGGCGTTCCGGTGATCACCACGATGCGCCAAGGCGCTTGGGCGCGATCCGGCGTGCGCAGGGCGGAAAGCCGCCACTGCTCCGGCACGCCGGCTGCGAACGTGAAGCGCTCCATGGTCCCCGCGGGGAATGCGCTCGAGGTGGGAAAGCGGCTCGTCTCGGTCTCGTCGGCGGTCACGGAACAGGCCGCAAGCAGGGCGGCCGCCGCGGCCATCGCCGCAGCGCGGAAGACCATCGCAATCGCATGCGGCATCTCACGTCTCCAAGCTCCTTCGAACGACGCGCGCCCGGGCGCGCATTTTTGCGCCATCACGGAAATGGGTGTTGGCCCGCCAACCGTCGAGGCTTACGGATAAGCGAGAAAAGGGAGAAGCCCCATGGCGCACGCCCGTCTGTTGCAACGCATCGCGATCGCGATCAGCGCGGCCTTCGCCCTGGCCGTGGTCGGCGCGGCGGGTTCGGGCGGAGGCGGCGCCGGGGGCGCGAGC
>CAZMRN010000157.1:2007-5500 GCA_964568575.1 uncultured Caulobacteraceae bacterium | reverse complement strand
GAAGCTGCGTCAGCGCGCGCCCCAATGCCGGCTCGAAAGGCCGACCGCGCAGAGCCGCGGATCGACCGCATAGGCGCCGCGATTGGTTTGCACCACGCCGCCGCGCAGGCCGTCGCCGCTTTGCGTGAACGCGCCGTCGAGATTGGCGCCGCGCTGAATCAAGCAAGCGGTGTTGGAATCGCCAGTCTGGGTGATGGCGCCGCTATTGTTGCGCCCGGTCTGGCGCAGCATCGCGACATTGCCGCGCCCGGTCTGCGCCACGACCGCGCCATTGCGTGCGCCGTCCTGCGTCACCACCGCGCGATTGGTTTGCGCGAGCGCCTCCGGCGAGGCGACCGCGGCGAGCATGGCGGCCGCGCCAAGGAACATGCTGGATGTGCGGTTCATGACCGATGCTCCCTTAGCCGCGCAACACGTCGCGGCAGATTTCGCCGTGCGCGTCGCTCAACACGAGCCGCGCGCGATAGCGTGCGCCGCGTTCGAGGCTGAACTCCGCTGTCCCGAGGCGCGCCGCAGCGCCGGGACGCAGGGAAAAGTCGCCGCCTTGGGTCACGTCGGACGCGCCGTCCGGCCCGGTCTTTGTGATCACCAGATCGTATTCGCCCCACACGGCGCGATCCGATCGCGCGAACGCGGTGATCTCCACGCCGTTCGCCGTGCGCCGCGCGCGCACGTCGCAAGACGCAGCGCTCCCATGCGCATAATGCGCAGGAATGATGACTGCCGCGTCCGCAGGCGCGGCGAGGATCGGCGCGCGCGCTGCGTGCGGCGTTTCAAGCGCCGGCTTTGCGGCCGCAGTGCAGGCCATCGCCGCGCACAGCGCCGTCAATGCGAGAAGTTGCTTTTTCATGTCGCCCTCCTGATCGGCTGGACGGGTGCGGGAGAGCCGGATCGCTCTCCCGCACGATGCGGCCTCACTCGTAGCCGCCTTGAATCACGACGGAGATGTTGCCGTCGCCGCGCTGGCGCACCTGCGCATCCTGGCCGCGCCCCGTCTGGATGATCGCCGAGGTGTTCTCGACGCCGACCTGATCGGTGTTCGCGGTGTGGCCGCTGCCGATCTGAGCGACGCCGGCGACGTTGCCATAGCCGCTTTGAGTCGTGGTCGATTGCAGGCGGCGGCCTTCTTGGGCCGTAACGGAATAATTGTTCTCGCCGCGCTGCGTGGTCGCTGCGCGATTGCGATTGCCGTACTGGTCCATGCGCAGGAAGTTGTTGTAGCCCGATTGCACGCCGCGCGCGAAATGGCCGTTGCCGCCCTGCACCACGACCGCGCCGTTGCGGTCGCCGTTCTGTACGGCCGCCGCGCCATTGGCGTAGCCGGACTGATCGATGCGCGTGCGGTTTTGCGCAAACGCGCTCGGCGTGCTCAGGGTCGTGAACGCCGCCAGCGCCAGGGTCGCCGCCAAAATCCGTTTCATGTTCCGCTCTCCACCTCGTTTGTGAGCGCCGTGCGTCCATCGCCTGCGTCTCAACGCGTGCGATCCTGGGGCACGGCGCCTGAGCGCAGCTTGAACGCGCGGTTCAGGGAGGGCTTGACCTGCGCGTCAGGCCGGGGAAAGTGCCGGCACGGGGGTCGAAGGAGGCGTTCATGAATTCTCGGATAGCGAAAATAGCGGCGGCGGCGGTTCTGGCCGCGTGGCTGGGCGCGTGCAGTCAGCAAGCCCAGGACGATGCCAGCACGGCGGCCGAAACCGCTGCCGAAGAGGTCGGCGAAGCCGCCGACGCCACCGGCGAGGCGGTTGAAGCGGCCGCCAGCGAGGCGGCCGACGCCGCCGCCAAGGCCGGCGAAGCGGTGGAAGGCGCCGTCAATGACGCCGCCAAATCCGTGGACGCCGCCACTGACGACAATCCGGCCACCGCGCCCTGATCTGTCGCAACGGCCAGCTTCCGGGCGCGTCGGACCTGCCGCACGGCAGAGCGTCGACGCGCCCGTTTGCGTTTAAGACGCCGATTGGTTCGCAAGAGACCGCATGGGTGGAGACGCCGCAATGATCGATGTAAATGCCGGATACGCGATGACGATTGGCGGCAAGGCCGCGCCGACGCACGCGACCATTCCCGTCGTCAATCCCGCGACCGGCGAGGCGTTCGCGCATGCGCCGGATTGCACGCGCGGCCAATTGGACGAAGCGGTGGCCGCTGCGCGCGAGGCGTTCAAGACGTGGCGCGCGACGCCGATCGAGACGCGCCAGGCCCTGATGCGCAAGGCCGCGGAGGTTCTTCTCGCGCACGCGAACGATCTCGGACGCTTGTTCACGCGCGAGCAGGGCCGGCCGGTCGATGCGGCGATCCAGGAAATTCAAGGCGCCGCCGCCTGGATGCAGGCGGTGGCCCAGATGGCGCCGCCGCACCACGTGATCGAGGATACGCCGCAACAACGCATCGAAACGCGCTATGCGCCGCTCGGCGTGGTGTGCGCGATCGCGCCGTGGAATTTCCCGGTGACGCTGGCGATGTGGAAGGTCGCGCCCGCGCTGGTGGCGGGCAACACGATGGTGTTGAAGCCGTCGCCGTTCACGCCGCTGTGCACGCTGAAAATCGGCGAACTGTTCCGTGACGTTTTTCCGCCCGGCGTGTTCAACGTGATCACCGGCGGCGACGATCTCGGCCCTTGGATGACGGCGCATCCGGGCTTCGCCAAAATCTCGTTCACCGGCTCGACCGCCACCGGCAAGAAGGTGATGGAGAGCGCGGCGAAGGATTTGAAGCGCATCACGCTCGAGCTTGGCGGCAATGACGCCGCCATCGTGCTGCCGGACGTCGATCTCGACGAGGTGGCGCAGAAAATCTTCTTCGGCGCCTTCTTCAACACGGCGCAGATCTGCGTGGCGACCAAGCGGCTTTATGTGCACGAGGCCGTGTATGACGGGCTGCGCGATCGGCTGGCCGCGATCGCCAAAGCGGTCAAGGTGGGCGACGGCGCGGAGCAAGGGTCGGTGCTCGGCCCAATCCAGAACAAGCGCCAATATGAGCGCGTGCTCGATCTGCTTGAGGACGCCAAGCGCAACAATCTCACGCTGCTGCACGGCGCGGACATTCCCGACAATGGCGGCTATTTCATTCCCGTCACCATCGTCGACAATCCGCCCGAGAGCGCGCGGGTCGTGCAGGAAGAGGCGTTCGGGCCGATCCTGCCGATGCTGAAATTCTCCGATGTCGATGATGTCGTCGCGCGTGCGAACGCCAGCGAGTACGGCCTGGCCGGCGCGGTATGGTCGAAAGACGTCGACGCCGCGCTCGACATCGCGCAGCGCATGGAGACCGGCACCGTCTGGATCAATCAGAATCTGAACTTGCGCCCCGACACGCCCTTCGCCGGCTGGAAAGGCTCGGGTTTCGGCGTCGAAAACGGCATGGAAGGGCTGTTGGAATATATGCAGCCGCAAGCGATCTACGTCGCGCGCTAGCCGCCGTCCGCGTCGGGGCGCCTATCCTTGAAGGCGTCCTGCAGCACTTGAATGAGCAGCGGCAGCGCCAGCGGGAACCGCAC
>CAZMRN010000157.1:1638-1874 GCA_964568575.1 uncultured Caulobacteraceae bacterium | reverse complement strand
ACGAAGCCTTGCGGCTCGGCTGGCGCAGCGGCGGCTTCGTCGCGTCGCGCTTGCCGCAACCGCGCGGCGACGGCGCTGATCGCGATCGGCGCGAGGAACCCCAGGCCGATGATCACGGCGGGCCAGGGCGCCGGCAAGGCCGCGGCCAGCGCCTGCGCCGCCCCAATGCTGAGCCACACGAATCCGATCGCCGCGCAGGCGACCAGCAGCGCGATGCCGATGATCGCCGCGCGCGC
>CAZMRN010000157.1:0-1620 GCA_964568575.1 uncultured Caulobacteraceae bacterium | reverse complement strand
CCCCCGAACATGCTCGGCCTTTCGCTTTACGGCCCTCAGGCGATGCTAACGCCGTCCTGCAAGGATCAGGCCTACGATCATGCCTGCGCCGGCGGCGATGCCGAGCGCCACGCCGGGCTTTTCCTTCACTGCTTTTCTCAGCGACCGATACGCCTCGGTAGTGTGGGACTGCACCTCTTCGGCGAAATCCTCCGCCTTCTCCCGCGCCTGCGCGCCGACCGCTTCGGCGAGTTTCTTCACGTCGCGGCTGAGGGCTTTCACGTCCTCGCGCACGTCTTGCGCATGCGTCTCAACGCCATTCTCAGCGACCGCCATTGCATCCTCCATCGTTTGCGCCGGGGGGCCCGGTCGCACCACTCATATGGCCCGCAACGATCCGAAATAAACCGCCGCGCGCTTGCGTCGCTTCGTCAACGCGCGAGGGCGCGTTTGGGCGCCGCATCGGGGAAAAAAATTTCAGTCGCGCGCGGCGGGCGCGGGGCGGCGTTCGCCCGGCTGCGGCGCAAGGCCATAGGGTTTGACCAGATCCCACACATGATCGGGGATCATGCGCTTCATGCGCTGCGGCTTTTCGCGGCGCAGGTGCAGCACCGTCTCGACCGCCTTCATTTCGAGGCGCGCGCGGGCGAACTCCATGCCGCGCGGACCGATCCGCGGCATCAGCCAGCCGGCGAGCGGGCGCACCCAATCCGGCATGCCGCGCAGCGGCAGGCCGCCGGCGGCGCGCGCCACATTGGCGAGAAACCCTTTCACCGGGCCGCGCCGATCGCCGGCCGCGCCCGGCGCCTCCAGCGTCGCCTCATCGCCCAAGAGATCGATCAGCTCTTCGCCGCGCGCATTGCGCACGATCAGCCATTGCCGGCCCTCGCCGCCCATATAGCCCACCGTGATGTCGGCGAGCGCGTTGGCGTAATCGACGCAGGTGCGGCAGGTCAGCGGGAAGAAATCAGCAGGAAGTTTCGAAATCGGCAGCTGCAGAAAGGGAATGTCGCGCCGGCGCCCGTCGGCGTAGCGCAGCTCGACATGGTAATCGGCGCGAAACTCAAGATAGGTGATTGCGTCCGGCGCGGGATCGAGCAGGCGCAGGAACTGGTGAAAGCGCTCGGTCGTCGTGTTGTCCGAACAGGGCGTGCCGATCACATAAAGCGCATCGAGGCCCAATTCCGCCTCCAGCGCGCGCAGCGCATAGACCTGGCACGGGATGGCGATGACGGCGAGGCGGCGATAGCCCAGCGCGCGCGCCGGTTCGAGCAGCGCCACGAGCGGCGCATAGCCCATTCGCATGCCGCGCGCCTGGGCCATGTCTGGCGCGCGCGTGATGATCGCCGGGCGCGGGCGCCAGCGGTCTTCCGGATCGGGGATCATGGTCAACACCGCATCGACGCGGCCGAGCTCCAACAGGCGCTCGGCGAGGCGCGTGGCCACGCCCGTCCATTGCGCGCCGGGGGCGGGCGCCTTCAAGGCGGCGCGGACGATGCGCCGATAGGGGCCGAAATGGGTCTCGTCGGCGCGGGCGGCGTCGCGGGCGCGCCCGTGGACGCGCGCTTCAAGGGCGGGGTAATCCGGACTGATGAATTGGCAGGCGCGGCCGCAGGCCTTTGGGTCCTGAAGCCGGGAGAC
>CAZMRN010000156.1:1923-5581 GCA_964568575.1 uncultured Caulobacteraceae bacterium | reverse complement strand
GAGCCGGCGCAGGTCGCCCAGGCCGGTGCGCCAGTGCTGACCATCGGCGAAACCAATTCCGGCGTGATCGTGCGCGTGAGCGTCTCCTCCGCGCAGGCGGCGCGCGTGCGCATGGGCGACGCGGCCAGCGTGAGCGTGGACGGCGATCCGGTGGGCGTGCGCCAGGGCCGCGTGACTCGCATCGCGGCCAAGAGCGACGACGCCACCGGCGGCTTCCAGATCGAAATCTCCATCGCCGACGAAACCGGCCTGCGCAGCGGCATGGTCGCGCAAGCCGAAATCGCCAGCGCGGCGACCGCGGCGCAATCCGCCGCGATCGCCATTCCCACGCTGGCGCTGCTCGACGCGCGCGCCGATCAGGGCGTGGTGTTCGTCGTCGACGGCGAAGGGATCGCGCGGCGCCGGCCCGTCTCGACAGCAGGCGTCAGCGGCGAACACGCGCTGATCACAAGCGGGCTCCAACCAGGCGAGCGCGTCATCTCCGTCGGCGCAGCCTATGTCCGCGACGGCGACGCCGTGCAGATCGCGACGCGCGGCTAAGTCTCGTGCAGGCCATCACCCGCTTCTTCGTCGACCGGTGGCAGTTCACCCTGGTCGTGTTCACGCTGCTTATGGCGCTGGGCGCCGGCGCCTTGAACTCCATTCCGAAATCGGAAGATCCGATCACGCGCTTTCCGCTGGTGTCGGTGGCGATCGTGCTGCCCGGCGCCAGCGCGCAGGAAATCGAACGGCTCGTCGCCATTCCGGTGGAGAATGCGCTGAACCGCATCGAGGACGTCGCTGAAATCCGCTCGGCCAGCCGCGCCGGCGTGGCCGTAATCAGCGCAGAATTCGTCTGGGGCGTCGATCCGGAGCGCAAATACGAAGAGGTCGTGCGCGAGGTGAACGTCGTGCGGCCCACGCTGCCGGATGGCGTCGCCCAGGTGCGCATCACGCGGGCCAATCCCGCGCAGGCCAATGTGGTGCAGATGGCGCTCGTCAGCGCCGACGCGCCGTATCGACGCCTGGAAGCTTACGCGAAAACCCTGCGCGACGCGATCGAACGGGCGCCGGGCGTGCAGGAAGCGGAAATCTGGGGCGTGCCGGCGGCGGAGGTGCGCATCGCGGTCGATCTCGATCGGCTCGCCTCCTACAATGTGCCGCTGACCGCCGTCGCCGATGCGCTGCAGCGCGAGGGCGGATCGGCGCCGGTGGGCGCGGTGGAAGCCGGCGGGCGGCGCTTCAATGTCGAAACGTCGGGCGCGTTCGACAGTCTCGATGAAATCCGCGCCACGCCGTTGCGCGTCAGCGGGCCCGCGACGCTGACCGTGGGCGATATCGCCGAAGTGGCCTGGGCCGACGGCGAACCCACGCACATCACCCGCTATAACGGCGAACGCGCCGTCTTCGTGACCGCGCGCGCGAGCCTGGGCGCCGCCGTGTTCGACGTCGTCAAAGGCATTCGCGCGGAAGCCGACGCCTTCCGCCAGACGCTGCCGCAAGACATCCGCTTCGAGGCGGGCTTTGATCAGTCTGAAACCGTCGCGCACCGCCTCACATCGCTCGGCCGCGATTTCGTCATCGCCATTCTGCTGGTGCTGATCACGCTTCTGCCGCTCGGCCTGCGCGCGGCGCTTGTCGTCATGGTGTCGATCCCGCTGTCGCTGGCGCTGGGCGTGGCGGCGATCCAATATTTCGGCTTTTCGCTGAATCAATTGTCGATCACCGGCTTCGTCATCGCGCTTGGCCTTCTGGTCGACGATTCGATCGTGGTGACGGAAAACATCGCGCGGCGCCTGCGCGAGGGGCTGCAGCCGCGCGAGGCCGCGATCGCGGGCGTGCAGGAGATCAATGTCGCGGTGCTGGGCTGCACGGCGACGCTGCTGCTCGCCTTCGTGCCGCTGATGGCGCTGCCGGAAGGCGCGGGCGCCTTCATCCGGTCGCTGCCGGTGGCGGTGGTGTGCACGATCACCGCGTCGCTGATCGTGTCGCTGACCGTCATTCCGTTTCTCGCAAGCCGCCTCTTGCCGAAAACATCCGTCGGCAAATCCAACGCGCTGCTCGATGCGGTCATGGGCGCGATCCATCGCGTCTACCAGCCCGTTTTGCACATCGCGCTGGAGCGGCCGCGCGCGACAGTGGCGGCAGGGATGCTTGCCTTTGTGCTGACGCTGGGCCTCGTGCCGCGCTTGGGCTTTTCGCTGTTTCCTGAAAACGACAGCCCCTATTTCATGGTCAATGTGGAATTGCCGCAGGGCACGTCGATTCTCGAAACCGATCGCGCGGTGCGCCATGCGGAAGCGGTGCTCGCCGCGCGCGAAGAGATCACGTTCCGCTTCGCGAATGCCGGCCGCGGCAATCCGCAAATCTATTACAACGTCATTCCCGAAGAACAGCAGACCAATGTCGGCGCGATCTATGCGCGCTTTGATCATTGGGACGACCGCACCGGCGTGGCCGAACTCGATCGCATGCGCGCCGAGCTCGACGCCTATCCCGGCGCAGAATTCACCGTGCGGCGCTTCGAAAACGGCCCGCCGATCGAAGCGCCGGTCGCGGTGCGCATCCGCGGCCAGGACATCGAGGCGCTGACCGCGCTGGCCGCCGACGTCGAACGCATCATCAGCGACACGCCGGGCACCCGCGACATCTCCAATCCGCTGGCCGCGCGCCTCATCGACCTCGACGTCAATGTCGACGAGGGCAAGGCCGCTTTGCTCGGCGTCCCCGCCGGCGCAGTGGATCAGACCTTGCGCATCGCCATCGGCGGCGCCCAGGTCGCGTCGTTTCGCGACCCCACGGGCGAAGCGTTTCCCGTCGTCGTGCGCGCGCCGCGCGACGGGGCGATGCCGCTGGCAGCGCTCGACCGGCTGTATGTCTGGAGCGCGCAAGGCGCGCCGATCTTGTTGACCGACATCGCGCGCCCGCAGCTCAACAGCGGGCCGGCGCGCATCAACCGCCTGCAGCGCGAACGCACCGCGACCGTCAGCGCCTACACCCAATCGGGCTTTCTCACCTCGCGGGTGACGGCGGACGTGGAGGAGCGCCTGGGCGCCATCGACCTGCCGCCGGGCTATTCGATCTCGCTGGGCGGGCAGGCCGAAGCGCAATCGGAGAGCTTCTCGGGCTTCCTGCCGGCCATCCTGATCGCCTCGTTCGGCATTCTTGCGGTGTTGTTGCTGGAGTTCAAAACCTTCGCGGTGACGGCGGTGGTCGCGTTCGTCATTCCGTTCGGCATCATGGGCGGGCTGATCGCGATGTTCATCGCCGGCGAGTCCTTGTCGTTCGTCGCGATCATCGGCTTCATCGCGCTCGTCGGCATCGAGATCAAGAATTCGATCCTTCTTGTCGAGTTCGCCAATCAATTGCGCGCCCGCGGCGTGGCGCTGAAGGAAGCGGTGGAGCGCGCCGGCGAAATCCGCTTTCTGCCGGTGCTGCTCACCTCCGCCACCGCGATCGGCGGCTTGACGCCGCTGGTGCTTGAACGCTCGCCGCTCTATTCGCCGCTGGCGATCGTGATCATCGGCGGCCTGATCAGCTCCACGCTTGTGGCCCGCATCGTGACGCCGGCGATGTACCTGCTGCTCGCGCCGAAGGATCCGCCGGATTTCGTCGGCGTTCCGATCGAGGCGGTCGGCGCGCACGCGAAATGAATCGCTATTCCGCCGCCGCGATCAGG
>CAZMRN010000156.1:0-1830 GCA_964568575.1 uncultured Caulobacteraceae bacterium | reverse complement strand
TCCTTCAACACGACAATCTCGTGCGCATGCGCCACCGTCGACAGACGGTGCGCGACGATCAGCGTCGTACGCCCGCGCGCGGCTTCCTCGAGCGCGGCCTGCACCTCGGCCTCGGTGACGCTGTCGAGGGATGAGGTCGCTTCGTCGAGCACAAGGATTTTCGGATCGCGCAGGATGACGCGCGCAATGCCCACGCGTTGCTTCTCGCCGCCGGAAAGCTTCAAGCCGCGCTCGCCGACGCGCGTGTCCCAGCCGTCGGGCAGCGCCTCGATGAAGGCCAGCAATTGCGCCCGGCGCGCGGCGTCCTCGATCTGCGCCTGCGTCGCGTCCGGCCGGCCATAGGCGATATTGTAACGGATCGTGTCGTTGAACAGCACGACGTCCTGGGGAACAAGGCCGAGCGCGGCGCGCAGGCTCTCTTGCGTGACGCCGCGAATGTCCTGGCCATCGATCAGCACTCTGCCGGAAAGCGGATCATAGAAGCGGAACAGCAGCTTCAGCACCGTCGACTTGCCCGCGCCGCTCGGCCCGACCACCGCCAGCGTCTTGCCTGCGCCGGCGCGGAACGACACCGCCTGCAGGCCGCGATCGCGGCCTTCGTGGGCGAACGACACCGCCTCGAACGTCACCTCGCCGCGATCGGCGCGCAAGGGGGCCGCATCCGGCGCATCGGCGATGTCGGGCTGTTCGTCGAGCAGCGCGAACATTTTCTCCATATCGATGGAGGATTGTTTGATCTCGCGATAGGCGAAGCCCAGAATGTTCAACGGCGCATAGAGATTCATCATGATCAGGATCACGGCCATGATGTCGCCTGGGCCCATGCGCGCATCCGCCACCGCCAGACCTGCGCCGACCACCATCGCCGCAAGCCCAAGGCTCATCACCAGGCTCTGGATCACGTTGAGCAGCGCAAGCGAGGTGTTCGACCGCACCGCGGCGGCGGCGTAGGAGGCGAGCGATTTGTCAAAGCGCTCGACTTCGCGCTTTTCCGCGGAGAAGCTTTTGACGGTTTCGAAATTGAGCAAAGAATCAACCGCGCGGCCCGCCGCTTCGGTGTCGCGCTCGTTCATTTCGCGCCGGTGGCGCAGCCGCCATTCCGTCACGCCGAACGTGATCCAGGCGTATATGCCGACCGTCGCCGCCGCGATCAGCGCGAAGCTGGCGCCATAGCGCCACGCCAGAACGCCCGCCGCCAGCGCCAGCTCGATCACGGTCGGCGCGATATTGAACGCGAGAAAGCGCAGCAGGAAATCGATTGCGCGCACGCCGCGCTCGATTGTGCGGTACACTGCGCCGGTGCGCTTGCTTTGATGAAAGCGCACCGACAACGCATGCACATGCGCGAACACCGCCGTGCCGGCGCGGCGCTGGGCCTGCTCGCTGATCGGCTGGAAGATCGCGTCGCGCAGCTGCGGCCCGGCGGTGGAGGCGAAGCGCAGCGCGCCCCACAACACCGCAAGACCGATGAACACGTCGAGCGCCCCGCGCGGATCGCCGCGCGACAAGGCGTTGACGCCGTCGGCCAGAACCAGCGGCGCGAACACCGCGATCACTTTCGCCGCCAGCGTCAGCGCAAGGCTGGCCCACAAGCGCACGCGCACGCCGGCGCCGTTGAGCCCCCCGATCAGCCGAAACAGCCGCCGGGTCACCGCGACGGGATCGGGCGCAGGCTCTGCGGGCGGGTCGGGCTTTGGCGCGGGCGCGCGTTCGCCGCGGCGCATGGGCATGTCCTTTTGGCGTGGAGCTTTGACGAAATCACGCTAAACCTAAGGGCCGGGCGCGCGCCCGGCAACAAACCACACATATCGAGGTCGCATCGCCCCCCAT
>CAZMRN010000155.1:0-5603 GCA_964568575.1 uncultured Caulobacteraceae bacterium | reverse complement strand
CCTTCTCCCCTTGTGGGAGAAGGTGGATCGCCGCGAAGCGGCGAGACGGATGAGGGGTGTCGGCGCGTCCTAGCAAGCGCTGGCGCCACCACCCCTCATCCGGCCCTTCGGGCCACCTTCTCCCACAAGGGGAGAAGGAGGGAGCATACGTCCTAACGCTGCGCCTTGCGCCGCGCGCGCAGCCAGCTGACCCCGAGCAGCGCAGCCACCAGCGCGATGACGATGAACGGCGCATAGGCGCGCACCTGCTCGCCCACGACCCGCCCCAGCGTGGCGAACAGCGCGAAGGCGAGCGCGATATAGAGCGCGCCGGTGGCGACCATCAGCGTGAAGAATTTCACGAACGGCGCCTTGAACACGCCGCATGCGAAATAGAGCGGCATGCGCGTGCCGGGCACGAAGCGCGCGACCAGGAGCGTGACGCCCAGGCGTTTCAGCACGCGCTCCCGCGCAGTCTGGACGCGCGGATCGGCGGCCCATTTGCTGGCGCGGCGCGAGCGATGCGCCAGCCGGCCGGCCCAGTATTTCCAGACGTCGCTGGCCGCCAGACCCACGAGCGTGGCGGCGAACATCAGCGCGGGATGGGCGTGGCCCATCGTGCCGGCGCTGGCGGCGGCGAGCACGGCGGCGTCCTCCTGCACGAACGGGCCGAGCAACGCCGCCAGATAGATCGCCCAATCCGAGCCGAGCATCGCGCCCCTTCGCCATTGCCTGACGGCCTGGCGTCATGAGCATGGCCGGCGCTCGCCGCGCAAGCGGGCGCGCTCAGCGCTCGAGCGGCGTGGAGCGGAAATCGATCTCGAAGCCGCGCTCGATGTGGCGGCTGACGCGGCCATGCGTCTGGCCGACGCGCACCCAGGCGCCGATCGGCGGCGGCGGCCACGCGGTGCGGATGGTCATGCCGACGAGGGAGGCGTCGAGCGCTTCGCCGTCGAACGTGGGCCCGCCGTCGACGGCGATGGTCACCGCCTCGCGCCCATCGCCGCGCGGCCCGATCTGTTCGTCCTGCAGCCCCAAGCGCGCGCGCGAGGCCATGAAGGTCAGCACTTCGGCGAGCTTTTCGCGCTTGTGCGGGCTGACGTCGAAGATGACGGCGTAATCCTGATCGGAGCAGGCGCGCGCGACATGGCCGGCCACGCGTCCGATCTGGTCGAGATAGATCACCACGCGCTCGCCGGCGTGCAGCGGCGAGGGCGAGACCACGCGCGCGTCGCCGGGCGAAATGTCCGCCGTGCGGCACGGATGCTCGCGCCCGGCGCCGTCGAGGATGCGGCCGGACAAGGCCATCGGCATGCGGCGATAGCGGCGCCGCTCGGCCGGCCGGAGGCTGGCGTGCTGGAGGCGCTCGGCGAGGCGGGCGAGATCGAGGGCGGCGTCGGCCATGTTTAGGCAATGCGCCGTTTACGGTGAACAAACCCTTATGCGCCGGCCGTCCTTAAGGGCAGGGCTTGGTCGTCGCGCGCGCTTGCGGCAAAACCTGACGCGAGCGTCATACAACAGGGAGGCCGCCGCGATGGCCGAAGTCCAAGACAACGCCCAGTTCGATTACGTCATCATCGGCGCCGGCAGCGCCGGCTGCGTGCTCGCCGCCCGGCTCAGCGAAGACCCCGGCGTCAAGGTCGCGCTGTTGGAGGCCGGCCCGAAAGACAATTCCCTGCTGGTCAAGATGCCGGCCGGCGCAGGCTCGCTGTTCAAGGCCAAGGGCCCGTACAATTGGGGCTGGGAGACGACGCCGCAAAAGCATCTGGACGGGCGGCGCCTGTGGCAGCCGCGCGGGCGCGGCTGGGGCGGGTCGTCGTCGATCAACGGCATGATCTATATCCGCGGCCACGCCCGCGATTACGATCAATGGCGCCAAATGGGCCTGACCGGCTGGGCTTACGCGGACGTGCTGCCCTATTTCAAACGCGCCGAACATCTCGAGACCGGCGGCGATCCCTGGCATGGGGAAGACGGCCCGCTCTGGGTGTCGCGCGCGCCGCCGGGCCACCCGCTGTTCAAGGCGTTCATCCAGGCCGGGCGCGAGGCGGGTTATCCCGTTACGCGCGATTTCAACGGCTATCAGCAGGAAGGCTTCGGGACCTATCAGCTGACCATCAAGGATGGCGAACGCTGGAGCGCGGCGCGCGGCTATCTCCATCCCGTTCTCGAAAGCCGGCCCAATCTCACGATCGTCTCGAACGCGCACGCCGCGCGCATCATCGTGGAGAATGGCGAAGCGGCAGGCGTCGAATACGCCAAGGGGCCGGGCGCGCCGCGGCGGAAAATTTTCGCCCGCGCGGAAGTGTTGCTGTGCGCCGGCGCGTTCCAGAGCCCGCACCTGTTGATGCTGTCGGGGATAGGCCCAGCCGATCACCTCAAGGCCAATGGAATTGCGGTCGTGCACGACAGCGGCGAGGTCGGCGCCAATCTGCAGGATCACCTCGATCTGGTGCTGAACTGGGAATGCACCAAGCCGATCACCGTTTATTCCATGACCAAGGGGCTGAAACAGCTCGCGGTCGGCATGCAATATATGGCGACGCGCCAAGGGCCGGGACGGCTCAACCACTTGCATTCCGGCGCCTTCTTGAAGACGCGGCCGGAGCTCGACCGCCCCGACATCCAATTGCACTTCGTCAACGCCATCATGTTCGATCATGCCCGCACGCCCGCCGATCGCGACGGCTTCACGGTGCACGCTTGCCAATTGCGGCCCGAAAGCAAAGGCACGATCCGCCTCGGATCCAGCGATCCGTTCCAGCCGGCGCTGGTCGATCCCAATTATCTCGCCAGCGATGTCGACAAGCGCACGCTGCGCGATTCGATCCGCCTCGTGCGCGACGTCGTGGGCCGCGATGCGATGAAGCTTTATCGCGGGCCCGAATTGCGCCCCGGCGCGCAGGTGCAAAGCGACGACGAGATCGACGCCTATATCCGCGCGACCTCGGAGACGATCTATCACCCCGTCGGCACGTGCCGCATGGGCGCGGACGATCGTTCCGTCGTCGATGAGCATTGCCGCGTGCGCGGGGTGAAGTCGCTGCGGGTGATCGACGCTTCGGTGATGCCGACGCTGATCGGCGGCAACACGAATGCGCCCACGATCATGATTGCGGAAAAAATCGCCGACCACATTCGCGGCAAGCCGTTCCTCGCGCCGCAAGAGGCGCCGATCGCGGAGGATGCGCTCGCAACGGCTGTGTGACCCGCAAAGCAACGATCAGCACTACACGACGCTCGGCCCCGGCGAAGGCCGGGGCCCATCGCCGCAAAAGAAGCGCCGGAAGATTTCCTCGAGATGGGCCCCGGCCTTCGCCGGGGCCGAGCGGAAAGCGATGGGCGTCTACACCACGCGCGCTCGACGCCTCGGGGCGTTACAATGCAAACGCAACCGCAACCCCCGCCGCCGCGCACACCAGCACCACCAGCGCCGCATTCGCCTTGAATCGGATCAGCGCTGCGCCCGCGGCGAGCGCGATGCCCGCTGCAATCGGGTCGAAGCTCGTCAAGGCCGGCGCGGGCAGGCGCGCGCCCCAGGGCGCGGCGATGGTTGCGTCTCCGGTGAACAACACATGCAGCGCGAAGCCGAGCGCCAGGCTTGCGATCACGCCCAGAACCGCGGCGGTCACGCCTTCCAGCGCGCCGCGCGCCCGGGCGCTGGCGCGCAGACGCTCCGCATAAGGCGCGCCGGCGAAAATCCACACGAAGGACGGCGCGAAGGTGCACCAGCTCGCCATCGCCGCCGCCGCGACCGCGAGCGCAAGGCCGCCATCGTCGGCCTGCCAGCCGGCGAGAAAGCCGACATATTGATTGACCAGCACGAGCGGGCCGGGCGTAGTTTCAGCCAGGCCCAGCCCGTCGATCATTTGCGTTTGCGTCAACCAGCCCTGCGCATCGACGGCCTGCTGCTGCAGATAGGCGAGCGTGGCGTAGGCGCCGCCGAACGTGATCAGCGCCAACACGGAAAACAACACGCCGACGGCCGTGAGGATATGAGCGGGACCGAGCAACACCGCGCTCGCCGCGAGCGGCGCAAGCCAAAGCGCGGACCACGCGATCGCCGTGCCCCACGCGCTGCGTTGCGGCGCAGGCGCGATCGCAGCGGCCGGCTCATCGACGCGCGCGCGCATAAGCCCTACGCATCCCGCCGCGAGGATCACCAGCGGAAACGGCGCGTTGAACGCGAACAACGCAAAAAAGGCGAGCGCGGCGATCAAAAGGTGCTCGCGCCGCTTCAGCGCGCGCTTGCCGACCTTGTAAAGCGCCTCGGCCATGAACGCGACGACCGCCGCCTTCACGCCATAAAACAGCGCCGCCATCAGCGGCGTTTGCGCATGCACCGCGTAAGCCCACGACAAGCCCAAAACGATCAGCGCCCCCGGCAGCACGAACAGCGCTCCCGCGATCACGCCGCCGCGCACGCCGTGCAGCAGCCAGCCGACATAAGTCGCCAATTGCTGCGCCTCCGGGCCTGGCAACAGCATGCAATAGTTCAGCGCGTGCAGATATCGGCCCTCGTCGATCCATTTCTTCTCGTCGACGAACACGCGGTGCATCAGCGCGATCTGCCCGGCCGGGCCGCCGAATCCGAGACAGCCGACCTTCAGGCACGCCCAAGTGAACGCCGCGAGCGAAGGGCGGGCGTGGGCGATGGTTTCGGCGGAGTGGGATGCAGACATCGGACGCGCGCGCTCCTGCGCCGCGAGGCGGCGATGGAGCGGGTCTTGGATGGACGCTGGAAGCGCCATCTGATCGGGCGCCCGCGATGGCCCGACGGCGCGTGATGCCTTAAGCGCGCGCGTCGATCAAGCCGTTCAGTCGTTCACGACGACCAGCCGCATCGCCGCTTTCGCCTTGGCTTGCGGGGGATGCAGCGAGGCGGCGCGCAGGCGAATGATGGTTTCGCCCTTGACGAACGCTTCGCCGCCGAGCGGCTGGAACAGCGCCAGATAGCGCTCGCCGAAATGCGGCTCGATGCGCAGCGGCGTGAACAGGATCTCGGCGCCGAGGCGCGCCTGCCCGCCGGTCTCCGCGAGAATGCGCACGATCGCGGGCTCGCCCGCATCGCCGCAGGCGTCGATCAAGGCGCTGACGAGCTTGCGGTCGCTCGGCAGCCAGAGCGCAGCGAAATCCTGCTCGCGCCAGTCGCGGCCGAAGATCGTGGTCAGTTCGGCGCCGAACGTGCGCACCGGCCAGCGCCCGTCCTTCATGCGCTCGATCACGAACAGGCGGTCGAGCACGTGGTCGGCGCGGCCTTTCTCAGGCGGCGGCGCGCCGCCCGCCAGCGCGCGGCCATAGACGAGCAGCGCCCGCGTATCCGGATGAAAACTTTCTTCGCCGACCATGCTGTCCGGTCCCCTCCGGGGGCGCCGTCGCAAGCTCCGGGCCGCATGGACGGCGCGTCATCTGGGCCGGGAAAAGCGCGTCAGGCGAAGCGGTGGCGCGGGTCTTGCCCCTGGAAACCGAAATTCAGGAGCGCGCCGCCCATGATCGTTTCAGCGCGAAACACTTTGTTCGCCATGTTCGTCCTCTTCGCCCCCGGCTTAGCGTTTGCGGAGGGGCGCGGCGCGCCGGCCCCGACTACGCCATGCGTGGGCGCGCGCTGCAGCGGCGGCGGCGTC
>CAZMRN010000154.1:0-5605 GCA_964568575.1 uncultured Caulobacteraceae bacterium | reverse complement strand
TGAGCGCCGGCAGCGCGCTGGTGGCGCGGATCAAAAGTCCGCAGCGGCTGATCGGCGGGCTCGCGATCCCGGTCACGGCGATCGGCGTCATCTCTGCGATCATCGCCGGGCAATTGGTGCAGACGCAGGGGCAGATCGGCGCCTTCGGGCCGATCGCCGCGGCGTCGCTGTTTGCGATTCCGTTCGCTCTGTTCGCGCCGGCGCGGCTGGCGGCGGCAGCCTCGCCGCGCGTGGACACGCTTTTGGGCTCGGTGACGCACCCTTACGTGCTGGCGTCGGCGGCGTGCTATTTCGGCTCCACCGCCGTGTGGACGTTCTTCGCCCGCATCGCGTTGGCGCTCGAGTACGACGCCGCGCAAGTCGGTTTCATCATCGCCGGCGTCAGCATCGGCGCCGGATTGATGGGCGCGCTCGGCGCGCTCGCCCGCGATCGCTGGGTGCGTCCCGCGGTGCTCGTCGCGATCGTGCTGTTCGGGGCGTGCTACATCATTGTGCCGCTCGCGCCCTCGATCCCCGACAGCCGCGCGCTGTTTCTCGCGGCCTTCGCGCTGGCCTGCGTGTGCTACGCGCTGATGCAAAATTTCTTCACCGTCGTGGCTGTGCGTCTCGACCGCACCGGCGCGCTCAACGCTGCAGGCAATGGCTGGGCCTCGCTCGCCAACGCGCTCGCGCCCTGGACGGCGGGCGCGCTCATTACTGCGTCTGGATCGTTCGCGCCGCTCGCCGTCATGACGGGCGGCGCAGCGGTGGCGACGTTCATCCTGTTGTGGATCGCCATGCGCCCGATGCCGGACAGCTAGCTCACGCCAAGCCGATCAGCAGCGCGCCGATCGCGACGACGGCTGCGCCTATCCAACGGCGCAGCGCGACTGTTTCCTTGAGCGCGAGCGCGGCGATCGCGGCGCCGAACACGACGGACGTTTCGCGCAGCGCCGTGATCGGCCCGATCGGCGCGCGCATCTGCGCCCACAAGACCAGCGCGAAGCCCGCAATCGACAGCGCGCCCGCCATGGCGCCAGCGCCCCAGCGGCCGCGCCCGGCCTCTGCGAAGCGCCGCGGTCCGCGCCGCGCCACTGCAAACACCAGGATCGGCAGAAACGTGCCGACCGCGCCCCAACCTTTGTACGCGAACACGTCGCCGGCCACGCGCGCGCCGAGCGCATCGATCAAGGAATAGGCTGCAATCGCTGCGCCGGTGAGCGCGGCCCACGCCGTCGCACGCAACGGCGCCGTGGGGCTGAACCCGACGAGGAACACGCCGATCGTGATGCACGCGACGCCGAACGCGGGCCAAAAGCCTGGCGCTTCGCTCGCGGCGAACGCGGCGCCGATCGTCACCAGCGCCGGCGCCGATCCGCGCGCGATGGTGTAGACATGGCTCATATCGCCGGCGGCGTAGCCGCGGCTCAACGCAGTCCAATAGAGGAAGTGCACCGCGCAGGACGCTGCGATGTAAGGCCAGGACGCCGGCGGCGGCGCGCCGAAAACGAGCGTCAGCGCAAGGCCGAGCGCCACGCCGCCGATCGCCATCTGGCCGAGATCGACGAGGCGGTCGCGGCCGGCCTTCAGCGCGGCGTTCCACCCGGCATGGATCAACGCCGAGAGCAGGGCAGCGGCGATGGCTTCAGGAGGTATTTCAACGACGTCAGTCAAACGCCAATCCGGCGCTTCATTTCATCAAGCAACAAAATCTTTATCATTTCAAATGTGAGGCTCGTAATTTCGCCACCAACTCTTTTTGCCACCTTGCGCCAGATTTTTTCCTGTCTGCTCAACTGAAGAAACTCATGCCCTTCCCAAGTAAGTTCAATCGGCATTACTCGAATCGTTCGATCCGATGTTGAACTCTTGACAGTTTCGACAGTCAGCAAGTTTGCCTGCGCCATTATCCTAAAGTGATACTCCAGCTCGCGCCGTGAAACGGCCATGCTAGATGTCATCGTCACTAACTCTTTGTCGGAGACGATGGAGATTACGTCTCTATCTTCAAAGAACAACAATATTTTGCGCACTAATTCGATGTCGCGCTTCATTTTTTACCGCAAACTGCCGCAGAAGCGCTGGATGCGCGTGCACGCATCCTCCAGCAATTCCGTGCTCGTCGCGTAGGAAATGCGAAAACACGGGCTTGCGCCGAACGCGGCGCCGTGCACGACCGCAACGCCCTCCGCCTCCAACAGCGCGCGCGCGAAATCCTCGTCGGTCGAGATGATCTCTCCGTTCGGCGCGCGCAAGCCGATGGCGCCGGCGCAGGACGGATAGACATAGAACGCGCCCTCCGGCGTCGGGCATTGCAACCCTTGCGCCTGATTCAGCATCGAGACGACGAGATCGCGGCGGCCTTCGAACAATTTCTGGTTTTTTGGAATGAAATCCTGCGTGCCGTTCAGGGCCTCCACGCTCGCCCATTGCGAGATCGAGCACGGATTGGACGTCGACTGGCCCATGATGTTGGCCATGCCCTTGATCAGATCGGCGGGACCGGCGGCGTAGCCGATGCGCCAGCCGGTCATGGAATAGGCCTTCGACACGCCGTTCATCGTCAGCGTGCGGTCGTACAATTTCGGCTCGACCTGCGCGATGGTGGCGAATGCGAAGCCGCCATAGACGAGGTGCTCGTACATGTCGTCGGTCAGCACCCAGACATGGGGATGATCGAGCAGCACCTCGGCAAGCGCGCGCAATTCATCCGCCGTATAGGCCGCGCCTGACGGATTGGACGGCGAATTGAGGATCAGCCATTTCGTGCGCGCCGTGATCGCTTCGCGCAACGCGCGCGGGGTGATCTTGAACTGCTCCTCGATGCGCGCCTCGATGAACACGGGCGAAGCGCCCGCCAGCAGCGCCATGTCGGGATAGCTCACCCAATAGGGCGCGGGGATCAAAACCTCGTCGCCAGGATTGAGCGTCGCCATGAAGGCGTTGAAGATCACCGCCTTGCCCCCGGGCGAAACGTTCACCTGCGCGCGCGTATAATCAAGCCCGTTCTCGCGCTTGAACTTGGCGACGATGGCGTCCTTCAACTCGGGGATGCCGTCGACGTCGGTGTATTTCGTCTTGCCCTCGCGGATGGCGCGGATCGCGGCTTCCTTGACGTTCTCCGGCGTGTCGAAATCCGGCTCGCCGGCGCCCAGGCCGATGATGTCGCGCCCCTCGGCCTTGAGCGCGCGGGCTTTCGCCGTGACCGCCAGCGTGGCGGAGGGCTTGATGCGATTCAGGGCATGGCTGAGCGGGGCCGGCATTGCGATTCCTTCGGTGGGGCGGCGTGCGCGCGGACCATAAAGCCCTTTTCGCGATTGCAAAGCGTTGCTGTCGCCGCGCGCTCAGCGCCCGTGCGCCGAGAACACCAGGGCCGCGCCGGCGGCGATCAGCGCGAAGCCCGCCGCATGGCGCCAGGTGATCGGCTCATTGAGATAAAGCGCTGAAAAGCCCGCAAACACGATCAGCGTCAGCACCTCCTGGATGGTCTTGAGCTGGGCTGCGGAATAGACCCCGTGGCCGATGCGGTTGGCGGGCACGGCGAGGCAATATTCGAAGAACGCGATCCCCCAACTCGTCAGCACGACCAGAACCAGCGGCGCCGTTTTGAACTTCAGGTGCCCGTACCAGGCGAACGTCATGAACACGTTGGACAGCGCCAGCAGCGCAATCGGCGCAAACAGGCGCAAGGGGTCGCTCATCCGCGCGGGCTCCGTTCATTCGATCGGGAAATACACCTCGATTCGCACCGGCCCTGAGCCTGGCGGCGGCGCTGGCGGCGCGTCGGGGAGTTGATCGGCGCGCAGCGGCGTCGACGTCGCCGCCGGCGGCGTTGGCGCATCGCTTTGCAGCACGACCTCCCATGGCAGGCCGTCGCCGCGCGCGGCGATATGGTGCGCCTCCATATAGGCGTAGGCGCGGGCGTAGGTGGCGCGCAGATCGGCCCGCATGCCGACATGCAGCACCCGCATGTGCCGGCCGGACGGCGTGCGGCCCACCTGAACGCCGACAAGCGTCAGCGGCGCAGGACCCGCGAACGGATAGCCGAGCCGAAACACGTACCGCGCGTTCTGCGGCTCCCATACCGCGATCAGGCGATGCAGCGGGCCTGACGTGGACAGCGCAGGCTGCGCGTCGCGCAGGAAGGCCCGCAACTGCGCCACGCTGCCGGCGTCGGCCTCCTGCATGTCTTCGGCGGTCGGCTGGTCCTTCACGATCGTGGCTTCGACATACAAGAAGGGCTGCCCGGGCAGGGTCACGAAGTCGGGCTGCAGGCCTTCGAAATCGACGTCGGACAGGTCTTCCGTCATCGCCTTCAGGCGCGTGAGGCCGGTCTGCAGATCTTCGCCGATCGACCGCTGCAGCATGAGATTGGCGTAGCGGCACGGCACCATCATCGCGCCCGGCGCGCATTGCGCGCGCACCAGCCAGGTGACGTTGGCGCCGCGCTGCGCCGGACGCACGACGATCTGGGAATCGAACGATTCCCCCTCGCCTGCGCGGATCAGAAGATCGACGGTCTCGTTCGGCCGCGCTGCGACGATGCGCATATCGCCGGCGCCGACGCGCGCCACGTCGCTGGACCAGCGCATGATCTGTCCCGGTCCGGCCTCGCCTTCGAACGTCCATTGCGCTTCGGGGTCGAGCGCGAAATAGGGCGACCATTCCTTCACTTGGCGCAGATCGCCGATCTGGGCGTACACTGTGGCGCGCGGCCGCTCGATCAGCAGCGAACGCGACACGTCGAGCGTGTTGGGCAGCAGGAAATAGCCGACGCCGAACGCAGCGCCGGCGATCACGGCGATTGCCGCCAGCAGCCCCAACAGCACCCGCATGGATCGCCCCCGGTCGTCCTGGTCGGACCGCGCGCGCGCCGAGCGTTCGCTCCGTGCGCCGATCGCGTCGCCGACGAGCCCCCCACAAGCCGTCCCGGCGCGTCTATAGACGCTGATTAACCGCCGGTCACCAGCGCGCTTCAGGCCAGAACGTCGCCCTCGTCGCGATGGCGCGCAAACCAGGCGACCGCATAGGAGCAGACCGGCCGGATGCGAATACCCTCCGCCCGGGCGCGCGCAGCGATCCCCGCCATGAGCCGCGCCGCGGCGCCGCGGCCGCGCAACGCCGCCGGCGTCTCGACGTGAAGGACGGCCACCACATCGCCGCGGGGGGCGTAGGTCGCGAGGCCGACGCCGCCGGGCTCCGCCAGTTCGAACCGCTGCGCCGCGTCATTGTCCTTGATCTCGGTCATGCCGCCCCGCCACAACACGCGCGTCGTGAATTATCGCCACGCGTTCCATGCCGGCAACCATGCCGATGCGCTCAAGCATCTCGCGCTGTTGGCCTGTCTGGCGCGGTTGAAGGCCAAGCCCACGCCGTTTTTCACGCTCGACACCCACGCCGGCGCCGGCGGCTACGACCTGACCAGCGCCGCCGCGCAACGCAGCCCGGAATGGCGCGACGGGATCGGCGCGCTCATCGGCCTCGCCGATCCGCCGCCGGCGCTGGCGGCCTATCTGGCGGCGGTGCGCGCTTACAATCCCGATGCGGCGCTGACGCGCTATCCGGGCTCGCCGGCGCTGATCGCGGCGGCGCTGCGCCCGCAGGATCGCTACGCCGCCTGCGAACT
>CAZMRN010000153.1:2348-5633 GCA_964568575.1 uncultured Caulobacteraceae bacterium | reverse complement strand
CGGGCGCCGGCGTCGCGCGCTTGAGAGCCGCGGGGATTGCGGTGGAGATCGGCCACGGCGAGGCCGCGGCGAAGGCCCTGAATGCGGACTTTCTGGCGAAGTGGAGCGGCGGCGCGTGAGGCGCGGTGGCGCGCCTTCGCCCCCATCCCCCGGCTTCGCCGGGTACTTCCCCCGCACGCGGGGGAAGAAAGGCGCGCTTTTGCTCCCCCGCGTGCGGGGGAGCTGGCCGCGAAGCGGACTGAGGGGGCGAAGCGGCGCCTCGCCTTTCACCGACTACCGCGCCAGGGCGGCGGTTTCGTTGCGCACATTGGCGGCGATCTGATGGTAGAGCGCCATCGCCGCGCGCACGAAGGCCTCGCGGGTGAAGTGCGCCCGATAGGCGCGTTCGCCGTTCTGGATCAGGCGCTGCGCAAGCTCGCTGTCCTCCAGCACGCGGCGCAGGCCGGCGCGCAGCGCGTCGGCATCGTCGCGCGGCACCAGGATTGCGTCGGACTCGTGCGTGACCGTCGCCGCGGGGCCGGCGGAATCCGCGACCACCAGCGGCTTTCCGGCCGCCCAGGCCTCCACCGTCACGGTGCCGAACGGCTCGTAGCGCGACGGGAACGCCACCACGTCGCACGCCGCCAGCAGGGCGGAGCGGTCGGTCCGCCAGCCGAGAAAATGCGCCCTGTTGGCGACGCCCAAGCTACGCGCAAGCGTCTTCAGTTCGGTTTCGAGCGGCCCGGCGCCCGCGATCCAGGCGTGCGCGCCGTCGAGCCCGTCGAGCGCGCGGAGCAGCGTATCGATCCCCTTTTTCCAGTGCAGCCGCGCCAAAGCGAGGATCACCGGAGCGTCGCGCGGCGTGTCGAGCAGGCCGCGATCGACCGGGGCGGCGCGCTCGATATTGGCGAATGTGTGCAGCACGCTGACGCTTTGGGCGGGCGCGCCCTGGGCGATGATGTGGCGCGCGATGTCGCGCGTGACGCCGGCGTGCCAGGCGCAATTCTTGAAGCGCGTCAGTTTGTAATAGCCGCCATACCAGGCAAGGTTTCGATCGCGCCAGCGGCGCGGCGCAAATGTGCCGGCGCGGCCCATCCAGTAATGGATGACGTCCGGCTCGAAGGTTTCGATCGTGCGCACGATCCTGGACTGCGTCGGCGCGCGCCAGAACTTGTCGAAGCTTGCGATCGACAGCGGCACGCCTGCAGCAGATAGGCTGTGCAGGCGTTGCTCATCGTCGGCGCGGGTGATGACGTGCTGCGTGACGCCCGCCTCGGCGAGCGCAAGCACGCCGTCGAGCATCATGGTCTCCGCGCCGCCTTCCCGGGCGCCCGCCATGACATGCAAAACGCGCATTCATCCCTCGCGGCGTTCTCCGCTGGGCCGGGTGTAACAAATACGTCATGCCGCGGTCAAACGCGGGGGTGCGCCTCTGTTTGAAATCGGCGAGAGCGGGGCTTCATCCCTGACGCGGACGCTCACCGCTCGTCGTGCGTGCGGCCGGAATTCGCCGATTGCGGACTCAACTGGCCACGCACCGTTGCGCGAACTAGAGCGCTAAACAGAGGCCTCCGAGCAGCAAGAGCCGGTGCGGATACCGATAGCACGCCCAATCAAGACTTGTTGATCCGCTAGTTGAGTGTCTTCGTCAGCCAATCACAACCATCCAGCAATTCACCCACTTGTTCCTTCGTCGGTTCGACACCCTTTGCGTGGCAGCAAATGTTTCTCAGGTCGCCAAAGTAAGTCACTTTCCGCCAAGCCGGGGTTTCATACACCTTTGCTGCTTTCAGCGCATCGTTGAGTTCCGCAATTGTTGGATGCTTCTTTGTGATCTTCACCGCATGGTGTTGAGCAACTCGCTGCAAATGGCCTTCGATGATGACGCCCGCCAAGGCGCCGGCGGCTCGCAAGCTGAGTTTCGAAAGCTCTTTCGCAACGGCGAGTTCGTTATCTTGTATGTCGGCGAACAACATACCTTCGATGTTGGCTAGGCTTGAATCAATCCTTTCAGACAGACTCTGCAACAGCGTGAGTTGATTGTAGAATGCCTGCTCAGTCTGCTGGCGCGTGTCGAAGTCTGGATATTGTATCGGGTTTGGCGCAACGCCCTTCAAGAAGTCTTGAATAACGTACGTGCCGTAGCCAAGAGATTTCCGCTTCGGGTCGACCTCGTAATAGCTCTTGAACTCGGCGAGGCGATCCGGCGCGAGCGAACTCACCGCCGGTAGAGCCTTCGTGTACCAGGTTTGGTACAAGTGAGGAAAATCTGAGTTTTCAAATTCTTCTTTCTTGTGAAATCGCACTAGGAGTTTGATGCCGCTCACGTACAAATCCGACAGCTCTTTGCGGATAAGAGCGCGACGTGATGTTGAAACTGGTGGAGGATTCGGAGGTGAGAACGGAGGCAGAGCGAGCGTCGTC
Source organism: uncultured Caulobacteraceae bacterium (assembly GCA_964568575.1). GTDB lineage: Bacteria > Pseudomonadota > Alphaproteobacteria > Caulobacterales > Aquidulcibacteraceae > RI-43. The sequence continues at coordinate 3,230 of CAZMRN010000153.1, read as the reverse complement.
GCAGACGGCTTCGTAGCCTTCTTTGATTTAGCGGCCATTCTGACCTCACTTTAGAAGCGCTAACGGAACAAGAAAATTCAAACCGATTCCCAAACCCGCGCTAGGTGCCTTGAAAGTCAGCGTGCCGAAGCGGAAATCGCGCCGCGGCGACTTTCGCACCCCTTTCCGCACTTTGGTTTTAGGGCCACAGGCCGAGCATCCATGCAACCGCTCGATGGGCCAATTCAGCACGGCTGTGAGATTCAACCCGTTTACAACCGCCGCATCTGAACCGGTCGCCCGCGCCCGCGCCGCTACTCCGCCGCAACGCGCGCGCTTTTCGCCAGCGCGTCGAAGGCGATCAGGTCGTTCACCAGCGCTTCGAGTTGCGCGAACGGCACCATGTTCGGCCCGTCGGAGGGCGCGTTGTCGGGATCGGGATGCGCTTCGATGAAGATCGCGGCGACGCCGATGGCGGCGGCCGCGCGCGCCAGCACGGGAACGAATTCGCGTTCGCCGCCGGAGCTTTCGCCGCGCCCGCCGGGCTGCTGCACCGAGTGCGTGGCGTCGAACACGACCGGCGCGCCGAAGCTTTTCATGATCGGCAGGGCGCGCATGTCCGACACCAGCGTGTTGTAGCCGAAGCTCGCGCCGCGCTCGCACGTCATCACGTTGGGATTGCCGCTGCCGGTGATCTTGGCGATCACATGCTTCATGTCCCAGGGCGCGAGGAATTGGCCCTTTTTGACGTTGATCGGCTTGCCGGTTTCGGCGGCGGCGACGAGCAGGTCGGTCTGGCGGCTGAGGAAGGCGGGAATTTGCAGCACGTCGACCACGGCGGCGACGTCGGCGCATTGGTCGGGCAGGTGCACGTCGGTCAGCACCGGCACGCCAAGTTTCGCC